>PIVZ01000142.1 GCA_003354045.1 bacterium | reverse complement strand
GGTCTCCTCGAAGCCGAAGACACCGAGCGCAGACCTTATCATGGCGATGACCGAGCGGACCTCCTCGGAAATCTGGTCGGGGGCGCAAAAAATGTGGGCATCGTCCTGGCAAAACGAGCGCACTCGCGTAAGGCCGTGGACGACGCCGGATCGCTCGAAACGGTGAAGCCGGCCGAAGTCCGCCATGCGGATGGGCAGGTCACGAAACGAGTGCAGATCCTCCGCATACATCAGACAGTGGGTCGGGCAGTTCATCGGCTTCACCGCGAGCTCGTGCCCCTCGGCCTCGGTGAAGTACATGTTCTCACGGTAGTTGTCGTAGTGGCCGGAACGGTGCCAGAGATCGACGTCGAGCACCTGCGGAGTGATGACCTCGTGGTAATCGTACTCTCCGTAGAGGCCGCGCATGTAGTCGATGAGCAGGTTGTAGACGGTTGCGCCGTCGGCGTGAAAGAACGGACTGCCGGGCGCCTCCTTGTGAAAGCTGAACAGGCCGAGCTCTTTCCCCAACTTGCGATGATCCCGCTTGCGCGCCTCTTCGAGCCGGGCGACGTGTTCCTTGAGGCTCTTGCGATCGGCGAAGGCAGTGCCGTAGATGCGCTGGAGCATCGGGTTGTGTTCATCGCCGCGCCAGTAGGCGCCGGCCACGCTGAGCAGCTTGAAGGCCTTCAGTCGTGCCGTGCCGGGAACGTGCGGCCCGCGGCACAGATCCACGAAATCGCCTTGGCGGTAGAGACTGACGCTCTCCTCTTCGAGGTCTCCGATGATCTCCGCCTTGAATTCCTCGCCCTGCGACTCGAACAGGGCGATCGCCTCGTCGCGGGCCATCACCTCGCGGCGCACCTCATGCTTCTCGCCGGCGATCGTGGTCATCTCTGCGGTGATGCGCTCGAGGTCTTCGGGGGTAAAGCCGGGATCGTACTTGAAATCGTAGTAGAAGCCGTCTTCTATCACCGGCCCGATCGTGACCTGGGCCTCGGGATAGAGGCGTTTTACCGCATGGGCGAGCAGGTGAGCCGTGGAATGGCGTAAGATCTCGAGCCCTTCCTTGCTGTCGGCTCTGAGCGGGGCGATAGTGCAGTCGGCTTCGAGAGGGGAGTAGATGTCCACGGCACGACCGTCCACCAAAGCCGCGAGCGCCCCGTTGGAAAGTTCGGGGCCGAGCGCGTCTGCGGCAGCCGTACCGTTTGGCAGCCGGCGTTCTTGTCCGCCGGCAATAGTGACGGTGATCTCTTCAGACATTACAACTTGCTTTGCCTGTACGCGGCTTGCGACATTCGGGAAGCGGCGCCACCGATATCCACCCACGGATAGCGGCTACATCGTCGCATTTTCTATGGCCCCTAATGCCTCTGTCAGTCCGCTCTACGAGTTCCTCCCGGTCTCCGCACGCCCCACGTGGTAGGCACGGGCGGGATTGAACCGCCGACCCCTTCCGTGTCAAGGAAGTGCTCTCCCACTGAGCTACGTGCCTATTCAGTGGCCGTAAGTAACCGTTTTCTCTAACAACGCTCAGTAATCTAGTCAACCGGTACAGTGTTATCCCGGCCTTCCCGCGCGAGATTGGACGGCGCGCTCGGCGACCTCAGTCGTCATCGCCCGCTCGCGCCGAATCCGTCTCCTCGTCCGTATCGGAGGCAACTCCGCCCTCGCCGGCCGCCTCCTCATCCGCCGAGCTGTCCCCGTCGGCTGTTTCCGCATCCACCGAGTCGCCCTCGCCCGTCTGCGAGCCGGCATCCGTCGGCTCCGCGGCGGTGTCCTCAGCGGAAGCCGCCGACGCGTCAGTTGTGTCCTGTGCCGCCGGAGCTGCTTCCGCCGAGTGGGCTTCATCTTCGCCGTCGGGTGATTTGTCTTCGAGCTCGCCGCCGACGGGCTTGATCACCAGCTTTACTTCGGTGGTAATGTCCTGCCCGACACGAATCGGGACCTGATGATCGCCTATCTCCTTGATTGGCGTCTTCAAGTCGATGCGCCGCCGGTCGATTTCAAAGCCCTTCTGTTCGAGCAACGCATGAACGTCGATGTTCGTGATCGAGCCGAACAGCTTGCCGCCACGCCCTGCGCGCACCTCCGTTTCCAGGGTGAGCGCGCTGAGGGACTCGGCCAGCCGTTCATAGGTGCCCCGTTCCCGCTCTTTCTTGATCTCGATCAGGCGCTGGTGGTGCTCGAGCTCCCGCACGTTACGACGGTTGGCCGGTACCGCGAGACCTCGTGGGAAGAGGTAATTGCGCGCGTATCCGGGCTTTACGTTCACTATCTCCCCGATGATTCCCAACTCGGGGACGTCTTCACGAAGGATGATTTCCATGGTGCCTCAGGCTCCGTTTATTCGTTCGAGCTACGACCTGCTGTACGGCAACAAGGCCACGTTACGCGCGCGCTTGATCGCCGCGGCCAGCTTGCGCTGGTGCTTGGCGCAGGTGCCGGTCGTTCGGCTCGGCACTATGCGACCACGCTCGCTGACGAAGTTGGAAAGCACGTAGCTCCACTTGTAGTCGAGCACGGTCGATTTGTCGGCACAGAAACGACACACCCTGCGGCGGCCACGTCCGCGGCGTCCATAGCGAGGTCGCTGAGGCCGATCAGGTCGATCAGGCCGATCAGGCCTCGAGCCGCCCTCACCGGAACGACCGCCTGGTTCTCTTTCGGTCTCGGTCGTCTCACTCATTCTCTTTCTCTCCTTGCTCGGAGTCGTCGCTGGAAGGTGCTTCTGCAGCGGCTTCCTTCTCTGCGGACTCGGCTGACTCAACGCCAGGCGACTCGTCTGGGCTTTCCGTCGCCGCGGAGGCGCCCTCGCCGGCCGCCTCAGTTGCGGGCACAGTAGCGGACTCCCCCTCACCAGCCGCCTCTGTCGTCGGTGCAGTCCCAGGTTCGCCGTCAGCGGCCGTCTTCGCCGGCGGCGCCTCTGTGGGCGCTGCACGGTCGGCCTCAGGCCGGTCTTCCCGTCGATCCTCCGGATATCTGCGCGGGGCGGAGCGCAACTCGTGCATGGGAACGTCCGAGCGACCACCTTCGTACCGGTCATCGCTCTTCTTCTCCGGCAGGCCGGTATGTTCCTGTTGGACGCTCATGAAGCGCAAGACGCCCTCTGTAATGCGCAGGTTGCGCTCGAGCTCCTTCACGATGTCCGGCTCGGCCTGGTAGTCGAGCAGGTAGTAGTGACCCTGGGTTTGCTTCTTGATCGGGTAGGCGAGCTTGCGCGGCCCCCAGTCGTGCTCGGCATCGATCTGTCCGCCTTCGTCGCGGACAATCGACACGAAGCGCTCCATCAGGCTGGAGGACTGCTCTCCAAGCTCTCCGCTCAAGATAACCATTGTTTCGTATGGACGCATAAGCTTGCTTCCTCGTGAAGTTCTTTCGCCCGGCTAGACGAGCAGCGGTGCGATGACCAGAGACACGATTGACATCAACTTGATCAGTATGTTCATCGACGGGCCCGAGGTGTCCTTGAAAGGATCCCCGACGGTATCGCCTACCACGGCGGCGTGGTGTGCGTCGCTACCCTTGCCTTCACCGGCCAGCTTGCCCTGCTCTATCGACTTCTTGGCGTTGTCCCAAGCGCCGCCGGCATTGGCCATCATCAGAGCCAGCAGCACGCCCGCCAGTGTGGCACCGGCCAGCATCCCGCCAAGGGCTTCGGGGCCGAAGACGAAACCCACGATGACGGGCGAGACGACCGCGGTGAGGCCCGGCAGGATCATCTCCTTGAGCGCCGCCTGCGTGGAGATGTCCACGCAGCGTGCGGCATCCGGCTTGGCATCCGGAGAGCCTTCGAGCAGCCCGGGGATCTCACGGAACTGTCGGCGGATCTCTTCCACCATCTGGCCGGCCGCCTTGCCCACCGAAGTCATCGTCATCGCGGCGATGAGGAACGGCAGAACGCCGCCGAGGAAGAGCCCGACGACTACCGAGGGGTCGGTGATCAGGATCTGCATGGGGTCTTGTCCAACGGCCGCGCGTGCGAAGTTGACGGCCATCGCATAGGCCGAGAACAGCGCCAGAGCGGTCAGAGCCGCAGAGCCAATGGCGAACCCCTTGCCGATGGCGGCGGTCGTGTTGCCGATTGCATCGAGACCGTCGGTGATCTTGCGGACCTCGGGGCCGAGACCGGCCATTTCGGAGATGCCGCCTGCGTTGTCCGCAATCGGCCCGTAGGCATCGACCGTCATCGTCACGCCGACGGTGGCAAGCATGCCCACAGCCGCGATGCCGATGCCGTAGAGACCGGCGACGCTGTTGGCGACGAAGATGCAAACGCAGATGATCAGGACCGGTATCGCCACGCTCTCCAAACCGACGGCCAGACCGTGGATGATGTTGGTCGCCGCGCCGGTCTTGGAGGCCTCCGCGATGCGCCGAACCGGACCGGCTGCGGTATAGTACTCGGTGATCAGGCCTATGGACGCACCGCCGATGGTGCCGACGACGACGGCCCACCAGACAGCCGTGGAAATGTCACTGCCCCAGATGAAGAGCAACGCTACGACCAGGAATATGCCGGCCGCGATGAAGGTCGAATTGCGCAGCGCTGCGGCGGCCCCCATGCTCTTCAAAGTGTTCATCGAGTAGATGCCCACCAGCGAAGCAAAGATGCCGATCACCGCCATCGCCAGCGGTAGCGTCATGAGACCGGCCTGGATCGAATCGATAGTGCCGCCGCCGTCACCGAGAGCGGCGAGCTCGCCGGCCCCGAGGGTGGCTCCGATCGCGATCGTGGCGATCATCGATCCACAGTACGACTCGAAGATGTCGGCGCCCATGCCGGCGACGTCGCCGACGTTGTCACCGACGTTGTCCGCGATTACGCCCGGATTGCGGGGGTCGTCCTCGGGAATGCCGGCCTCTACCTTACCGACCAGGTCGCTACCGACATCGGCCGCCTTCGTATAGATGCCGCCGCCGACGCGCGCGAACAGGGCGATAGAGCTTGCCCCCATGGCGAAACCGTTGATGATTCTGGCCTGCTCCGGGTCGCCGTAGACCCAGAAGAGGAAGCCCACTCCCAGAAGACCGAGCGAGGCGACTGCCAGCCCCATCACCGCACCGCCATTGAAGGCCACCTGTAGGGCCTTGTCCTCGCCCGAGCTCTTGGCGGCTTCAGATGTGCGTGAGTTGGCCTCGGTGGCTGAATGCATGCCGAAGTAGCCGGCGGCCATGGAGCATGCGGCTCCAAAGATGAACGCCACGGCCGTGTCCGAGCCGAGGTTGAGCCACAGCAGCAGGAACACCACGGCCTCGAAGATCGCGAGCATTCGGTACTCACGCCTGAGAAAAGCCATGGCGCCGTCACGAATCGCCTGGGCGATTTCCTGCATCTTCTCGTCACCGGGCGGCTCGTTCTTCATGGACTGGAATATTCTCCAGGCGATGAACAGTCCGAGCAGCCCTATCAATGGCGCAATACTAGCTAGAAACCCCATTCTCGTTGTCCCTCCTGAGAGTTCTTCTACTTGGTCAATACCGCCGGCGTCCGTCTACGCTACGCCGGCCTATCACGTCGTCACGACCGGCCCGTTGTACTTGTCCATGGCCGGTTTGACTCCATCACACACGATCGCATGTACGGCCGACGCGGCGTTCTCCACGACCGATTGAACCAATGCCTGTTCTTGTGGCTCGAAATCTGCCAGCACGTGGGCGCTGGTATCCACGGCTTCGGTCGGGCGGCCCACGCCGACCCGCAAGCGCACGAAGTCGCTCTGTCCGGTCACTTCGATGATCGAATCCATGCCGCGGTGCCCGCCGCTGCCGCCCCCGACTCGGATGCGCAGACGCCCGAGCGGGAGGTCCACGTCGTCATGCACGACCACGCAGTCCTGGGCGGCAATCGCAAGTGCCCGGCAAGCCTCCAGGACGCTTGCGCCGCTTCTGTTCATGTATGTCTGTGGTTTCATGATCAACACCTCGGTACGGCAGATCCTGGCGGTCGCCGTCAGCGCCCGGTAAAGCGGACGCCGGATGTTGTTGCCCGAGTCGGCGGCCACACGGTCCGCCACTCGAAAGCCAACGTTGTGTCTGGTGCCTATGTATTCCTCGCCCGGGTTCCCGAGTCCAACGACGCAGTACATCGCGACCTACGGCTCGAGACCGGCCGTATCCTCCGCTACTGGCCCTTCGGGGCCTTCCCTTCGGCTGGCGTCTCTTCGGCCGGCGCCCCTTCGGTCGGCGCCCCTTCGGCCGGCGCAGCCCCTTCCTCGGTGACCTCTTCGAGCTCCTCTTCTTCGACTTCGGGCTCGGCCTCGACCACCGGCGGCAGCACGGTGACGATCGTCAACTCGTCGGCGGCGATCGCCTCGACTCCCTCAGGAAGCACAACCTCGCTCACGTGGATCGAGTCGTGCACGCCCAATTCCGTCACGTCCACTTCTATCTGCCCGGGCAAGTCGCGGGGCAGACAGCGGATTTCCAGCTCGCGTCTTATCGGCTGCAGGATACCGCCCTCGACCACACCCTCCGACTTGCCGGTGAACGCCAATGGCACGTTCGCGTTGACGGGCTTGTTCATGTCCAAACGCAACAAGTCGAAGTGAAGCAGCGCGCCCGAGACCGGATGGCCCTGCACTTCCCTCATGAGGGCCATGTCGTTGTCGAGATCGGGGTCGGTCGAGCGTAACCGTATCAAGCTGGAGCCGTGCGCCCTCAGACCGCTGCTCGCCAGTTCGTGCGCATCGGCCTGCAACGTCACGTTCGGACCACCACTACCGTAGATGACGCCGGGAACGCCGCCCTCGCGACGTAACTGCCGAGGATCGCTCCCTTTGTCTCGTTTAACCACATTTAACTCTATGCTTTCCATCTGATGACTCCGAACTCTCGCCCTGCTCTAAGCGAACAACGAGCTGATCGATTTTTCCTGGTGCGTCCGCCGGATGGCCTCGGCGATCAAGCCTGCTACTGACACGATACGGATACGCCCCTCGGCCGACACCTGCTCGGTCGGCGCGATGGTGTCCGTGGTCAGCAAGACGTTCAAAGCCGAGGCCGATATCCGCTCCATGGCGGGCCCCGACAGCACTCCGTGGGTGGCGCAGGCCAGCACACGCTTGGCCCCCGCCTCGACGATCGCATCGGCGGCCTTGCACATCGTACCGGCCGTATCGATCATGTCGTCCACAATTACAGCGGCGCAATCGGCCACGTCGCCGATGATGCGCATTTCGTCGACCTGATTGGCGCGCGTGCGGCGCTTGTCGATTATCGCCAAGGAGGCATCCAAGCGCTTCGCGAAAGCTCTGGCCCGCTCTACACCGCCCGCATCCGGAGAGACGACGGCCACAGGAAGGTCGCCGATTTCCTTCTCTATATGCGGCAGCAAAACTGGATTGGCGTAGAGGTTGTCTACCGGAACGTTGAAGAAGCCCTGGATCTGGCCGGCGTGCAGCTCCATCGTCATCACGCGCGAGGCGCCGGCGGTGACGATCAGGTCGGCGACCAGCTTTGCGCTTATCGGCACGCGCGGTGCCACCTTGCGATCCTGGCGCGCATAGCCGTAGTACGGGATGACGGCCGTCACGCGGCGGGCCGAGGCGCGCTTGAGCGCGTCCAGCATCAGCAACAACTCCATCAGGTGGTCGTTGCCTGGCGATGAAGTGGATTGCACCACGAAAACGTCGGCGCCACGCACATTGTCGTGGATCTCTACGCATATCTCGCCGTCGCTGAAGCGTCCGAGCTCAACGCGGCCCAGCTCGAGGCCCAGCTCCGCGCCTATCACACGGGCAAGCTCGCCGCTGGCACTGCCTGCGAAGACTTGTATCGAGTTGCTAACTTCTTCGGGCACTTGTTCCCGGACCCCCTGTAGGCCGACCTCTCACAAATCGGTCGATGCGAGGTGCTGGGCGGGAAGGATTCGAACCTTCGATTTCCGGATCCAAAGTCCGGTGCCTTACCAGCTTGGCCACCGCCCATCATCCGGCGCGGGCGAATGCCGTAGCACACGAACCGCAAAAGCTTTGTCGGGCGACGCAAAAGCGGCCGCCGCCTCCCCTGCGAGTCTACTCGAAGGAAACATCCCGGCAACCGCCGAACCGCTGCCCGAGAGCACCGTCGCTTCGGCTCCCAGCGTCCTGAGCCTCCGCTTAAGCCTCCGGATGTCGGGCACGGCGCGCCCCACACCACGCTCGAAATCGTTGTTGACCAGCGCCTTCAAGGCATTGGTATGCAACGAGAATCGCGCGAGCCTAGTGTTGGCCCTTCTGGATGTCAAACCACCGAGAGCGTTGGCATATGCCCAGGCCGTCTCCACCCGCGCCTCGGGAACGACCACCACCATGTGGGTGGGCGGGAAGCGCTCGAGTGGAGAGAGGATCTCTCCTATGCCGCTGGCGACCGCCGGCTCGCCGACCACGAAGAACGGAATATCGGCGCCGAGGCCTGCGGCCAGCCGCATGAGCCGATCGCGTCCTACGCGCCGCCGCAGCAGGCGCGGCAGGAAGCGTAGAACTGCTGCTGCATCGCTGCTTCCACCGCCGAGCCCCGCGCCGAAAGGGATGACCTTGTGCAGATCGATCGACACGCGGGCCGAGATTCCCACCTCGCGCATCAAGGCGTCCGCAGCGCGCGCGGCGAGATTCTTCATGCCGCCCGGGACCCGCTCGGGCCCGGTGACCCGGCAGCTCACGCGCGGCCGCGCGGCTGGCTCGGCCACGATACGCAGATGGTCGTGGAGGGAAACCGGAACCATGAGCGTCTCGAGCTCATGGTAACCGTCGGGCCGCTTGCCGAGGATCCGTAGCGTGAGATTGACCTTGGCGGGCGCTCTGCATGATAGCCATGTCTTGGGCATGTCGGAACCGGACACGTAAGTTAGCGCCGCGCCGCCGCAGCCGCCAACCGTCGCGTTCGCGCCGGCGGCGTCCGCAGACTCTCGTGCTTGACGACCGCGCCGCTGCGTGACAACAAGCGGTGATGCCTGACGAACTCGATGTGGCCTGCGATTTGGCCGAGCGTGCCGGAGCATTGATCGAGGCCAACCTTGGCCAAGCCGACCACGTGGACCTCAAATCCCCGGTCAATCTGGTAACCGAAATCGACCGGCGGGCCCAGGAAGTGATCGTCGCGGGAATTCGCGAGGCATTTCCTCATCATCAGATCGTTGCAGAAGAATCCGAATCGCACCGCCGAAGCGACGGACCGTGCTGGTACGTCGATCCGATCGACGGGACGACCAACTTCGTCCACGGCCTCCCTCACTGCTCCGTCTCCATCGCTTTCGTCGTCGGTTCTAGCGCGCGTGCGGCCGTCGTCCACGACCCGTGTAAGAGCGAAACGTTCACGGCTGCCAAGGCCGGCGGTGCGCAGCTAAACGGGAGAGCCATTGGCGTCTCGCCGACCGAAGGGCTCGACGCTTCGCTGCTCGTGACCGGTTTCCCCTACGACAGGCGCGAGCACCTGCCCTTCTACCTGTCGTATTTCGAGGCATTTATCCGGGAGGCACAGGATGTCCGTCGCCTTGGCTCGGCCTCTCTCGATCTGTGCTACGTGGCAGCGGGAAGATTCGACGGTTTCTGGGAGTGGAAGCTCCAGCCCTGGGATACCGCCGCCGGCTGGCTGGTGGTGGAGGAAGCGGGCGGGCGCGTGACCGATTTCGATGGCAGCGCCTACGATCTATGGTTGCCGCGGATCG
>PIVZ01001553.1 GCA_003354045.1 bacterium | reverse complement strand
GACCCTGGTCAAGATCGGCTATGGCGTCGGCCTGCGACTCGCCACGCGGCTCGGCCTGACCGGGGTCGACTACGGCCTCGGTGAAGGGGATGGGCCGCTGGACGGCAAGATCCACTTCCTGCTCGAGGCGGCGTTCTAGGGTCCCAGCCAGTCGCGGCGGAGGACGGATGGACCTGCCCCAAGCTGGCTGAGGTAATCCGCTTCCGTCAGCCATGTACGGAGTGGCCTCGTGGAGGCCCTATCATGAATCCACGTGGTCGCTCTGCACGCTCGGAAGACCTGCTTTCGCGCGTAGATCAATGCACGCCGAACCTCCAGGCCTGAACCAGCGACAAAGAACAGGCCGCACTTCGTGGTGCTTGCACCTGCCGGAATGAAGATCCAGCCAGAGGCAGGGGTTCGAGTCTCGATACCGAGCACCATGTGCGTAGGCATCGACCTCCTGAAGGAGTATGTCTGACGCCTTTGTCAGCTCATTGGCGTCGATGCCGTTCGAGTTCGACAAATGGGGTGTCGATATCGCCGTTTCGGCGTCACAGAAGGCATCCATGCTGGCAACCGGTATGGC
>PIVZ01000141.1 GCA_003354045.1 bacterium | reverse complement strand
CACCATTTGCGTCAGCGATCTGCTGGCAACGCGCACGCATTTGCATTCCTTGGTGAGCAGCCTTTGGTCACGATCTTGTCGACACCATTTGCGTCAGTGATCTGCTGGCAACGCGCACGCATTTGCATTCCTTGGTGAGCAGCCCTTGGTCACGATCTTGTTGACACCATCTGCGTCAGTGATCTGCTGGCAACGCGCACGCATTTGCACTCCTTGGTGAGCAGCCTTCGGTCACGATCTTGCAGACACCATCTGCGTCAGCGATCTCCCCGCAGCGCGCACGCATTTGCACTTCGTCGTAAGCGGCGCCCCGGCACGATTTTGCAGGGACCATCTGCATCGAGCATCTCCTGGAAGCGCGCACGCATTTGCACTCTTCGCCGAGCAGGCCTCTGATCAGAACTCCGCGGCGTCCCTCTGCCTGGAGCGTTTCTGTGACGTGCGCACGCATTTGCGTCCCGATGCGGTCGAGCTTGGCCAAAGCGCCGAACTGCGTGCTCGTGCCTCCGTTGGGTCGGCATTCGCGTTTCGTGCCTCTTCTCATCGTCGGCCTGAGGGCTAGTGGCAGCTTCTCGCATTTTAGGCGAAGATATAACGAAACCCTTTTGTTGGCAACGGAACGAGGCGCGTTTATTACAGCTAAGTGATAACGGCAACGGCTCGGTTCAGCTGCAAGAAAGAGTAAGGCCGGCACGGTGGACAGTGGCCAGACCCGGAGCGAGATACCGGTCCCAAGCCCGCCGGTGACCATTCCGACGCTGGCTCGAGACGCCCGAAGCATTCACCCGGCAGCACCCTTCGTGGTGTGTTGGTTGCTGTGCAGCTGCGCCGCCGACTCGCCGCACCCGTGTCCCTACGCAACCACCGTGAGCCACTGACGTGCGACTGCACGCCCGCACAATATTACAGTGTGACAGCGCGTGATCCCTGGCCCGCGCAACCTTGGCGACGAACGGCCGTGCGACTGCACGCCCGCACAATACTGCAGCGTGGCAGCGCGCGACCCCGCGGCCGTTCAACGCGACAGCCACAGCGCGTGGAGTTCGTTAGCGCTGTCGTGCCGCTACACGCGGTCGAACTTCGGTGGCCTCTTATCCATGAACGACGTTACGCCCTCGCGGAAATCGGGGCGGTCGAAACTCTCGACCATGAGCTTGACGGATTCGCGCTCGGCCTCGCCGAGCCTTTCGCTGAGGTGCTCGTAGATCTGCCGCTTCATGATCGCCATCGAGGCGGGCGAGCAGTTGGCCGCCATGTCCTCGGCGTAGTCTCGCACGAAAGGCATGAGCTCGTCGTGCGGGAGCACACGGTTTACCATCCCGATGCGCTCGGCCTCCGCTGCATCGAACTTGCGCGCCGACATCACGATGTCGAGCGTGTGGGCCGGTCCGACGATCCTGTCGAGTAGCCAGCTGATTCCCCACTCGGCGATAAGACCGCGCCGTGAGAACGCCGTGGTAAAGACGGCGCGGTCGGAGGCAAAACGAACGTCGCACGACAGAGCGATCGGAACGGCCATGCCGGCGATCGGTCCGTTGATAGCCACGATGATCGGCTTGGGGATCGACATCGGGTAGGTGTAGGTACCGCGGAAGTCCGCGTCCATGTCCTTGTTGCCGGGGTCGGCCTCGAGCCCGTCGGGGATCTCGGCTCTTGCCTGCCCTTCGCTCATGCCCCTGAGTTGCTTCAGGTCGGCGCCGGCGCAAAAGCCGCGGCCGGCCCCTGTGATGATTATCACCACCACTGATTTATCGGCTTCTGCCTGGGCGAGCGCGTGCTTCACCTCGGCCCCCATTCGGGGAGTCCAGGCATTGAGTGCCTGCGGACGGTTGAGGGTGATCGTGGCGATGGGGTCAGAGACCTCGTAGAGAATCTGCTCGTACATGCGCTGCTCCTGAGTATTACGCGCCGGTTCGGTCTCGCCGCCGGGGCGGGGACTTTGCCGGTCGGAGGGCGGCGCGTGCGGGCATTCGGCCTACCCGTACGGCGGCGACGCTTTGCGTGGGTGCAGCGGCGCTCTCGCCCTGCCGGGAGCCTTCACGAGCCAAGCGTCAGAGTCAAAGCACGCCGGCCATGCGAGGCAACGAAGATGCGGTGGCCCGAGACGGTACCGTCCCTCCCTCCCGCGCCTTGGCGATAACTTTGCGCGCGGTGTAGGTATCCGGGTCCGTCGCGCGCGGGGGCCGGCCACGGCCGCCCGGCGAGCAGCGACGTTTGGGATAGAAGCGATCGAGCCCGGCAGCCCGAGCCCCGTGGATACGGGGTCAGCAAAAGCACAACCGAGGTAAACGAAATGGAGTTGAAAGAAGCGATCGGAAACAGGCGTTCAATGCGATTCCTCCTCCCCCACAAGCCGGTGGAGAGAGAGAAGATTCAGAAGATGCTCGAGGCGGCCAGACTGTCCTCGTTCTGGGGGAACGTGCAGGCGCTCAAGGCAGTCGTGGTCGAGCGAGCCACGGCGCCGCAAGAAGTGATAGACGCGATTCCGCCTGGCTCGGCCATCGGCGGTTTCCAGTTCGGCCTGGCCCCGGTTCTGATCATCTGGTACCTCGACTGGAGCATGCTCGATGTTCAGGGAGACCGCCTGCACGAGCTTACCGATGCCGGTGCTGCCGGTGTCGACAAGGAGGGCAGCCACCGCTACCTCGATTCGAATCTGATCCCCTTCTTCAAGGCGGCGATGCCGTCGATCCGGGAAGGCGGCATTACCGAGATGGACTGCGGGCAGGGCATCGCGCAGGCCACCCTCGTGGCTTATGAAGAGGGACTCGGTACCTGTCTGCTCGGCCTGCCAGCGCAAAAGAAGCTGCGCCGTGCAATCAATCTGCCCGAGGACACCAAGATCCTCGTGGTGCAGACAGTCGGCTATCCGGCCGAGTCGCCCGACGCCGGCGGGCAGCGCCCGCGCCAGCCGTTCGAGGAGAAGTACTTCCTCAACAGTTGCGACGAGTCGTTCCCGCGCGATCCCGAGGTCGTCGAGGGCCTCAAGCGGGACAAGATGATCCAGGCGCAGGCTCCTCTGCCGTGGCGTTTCGACGAACTCGAGTATCTCTCCAAGGCCCTCGGCATCCCGCCCCTGTTTGGCGAGGAAACCGAATCGATAACGGTCGAGATGATGGCGGAGATGTCCGAGTCGGAGTAGCGAGGCTAGTAGCGCACGGCCCGGCCGCGTGGTTGCCCGCGGCCGGGAAACGGGCTGCACGCTCGGCGTCCTCGAAGGCGCATGGAAAGGCATCGCGGGTAGTTTGACTCGCACGACAGAGGGAGAGCCCCGGCTCGAGCGGCGCTCCCCTGGTTCAGAACGGACGCGCGTCCGGGCCCCCGGCGCGCACGAAGGAGGATCCAATGGCTGGTCCATTCCCAAACGAGGTACACATCGCCGGCGTCGGCATGACGCCGTTCGGACGGCACGGAGACAAGACCCTGGTTGACCTCGGCAAGGCGGCCGTAGAGACGGCGCTCGCCGATGCCGGTCTCGACTACGAGGCGGTCGAACTCGCCTACTGCGGCCACGTGATGCAGGGATCGACCGCTGGCCAGAGGGTGCTCTACAGCATCGGCGCCACCGGCATCCCGATCTTCAACGTCGAGAACGCCTGCGCCAGCGGCACCACTGCGGTGCGCAGCGCGGCCATGGCCGTTGGTTCGGGTCTGGCCAAGGTGGCACTGGCCGTCGGTTTCGAGGTGATGGGACGCGGCGCCATACCCACCCGCGGCGACGAGCGTTTGGAGAAGATGGCCAAGGCCGATGTGCCTGCCTTGCCGGCCATGTTCTCGAGTCTTTTCAACGAGCACTCGCGCCGCTACGGGACCACGCTCGAGCAGCTTGCCGCGGTTTCGGTCAAGAACCGAGGCTACGGAGCCAAGAATCCACGCGCGCAATTCCAGGAGCCGGTCACGGTAGACGACGTGATGGCCTCGCGTGAGGTGGCGCCGCCGCTGCGCCTGTTCATGTGCTGTCCGACCACCTCGGGCGCTGCTGCCGTGGTGGTGACCAGCGAGGACGTGGCACGCACGAGCCGTAAGCCGATAAAGATGGTCGCCTCCGCGATGCAGTCGGATCCGCTCATAACCGAGAGCGACTCGCTGGCCGGTATCACCGAAATCAACACCAAGGCGATGCGGGCTGCTTACGAGCAGGCCGGCGTCTCCCCCGACGATCTCGACTGCGCCGAGGTCCACGACTGCTTCTCGATCGCCGAGATAATCCACTACGAGAACCTCGGTCTGTGCGAGCGCGGTGAGGGCGGACGCTTTGCCGAGCAAGGTGTCGAGAAGGCGCACGTGAAAGTGAGCACCAGTGGTGGCCTGCTTGCCAAGGGCCATCCGCTCGGCGCCACCGGCGTGGCCCAGGTCGTGGAGGCAGTCGAGCAGCTGCGCGGCGAATCGGGCGAGCGGCAAGTGGAGAACGCGCGCATCGCGCTGACCCATTGCCAGGGATTCGGCGGCGCGGCCGGCGTTCACATTTTCACGGCCTGAGAAGGCGAAGCGGACAGAGGTAAGGCAGTGAGTGACACGATAACGACTTTCGCAACCCTGCTCGAAGAACCGGCGGCGGAGAAAGGGGAGGAGAACTTCCTGCTCTACTACGATGAGCGCGTGAGCTACGCCGAACTCGATCGCCGCGCCAACCGTATAGCCAACGGGATGGCCGAGCGCGGCATCGGCGCGGGAACGGGTGTCGCGATCGTGATGGGCAACTCGCCCAACTGGCTCGCCACCTTCTTCGCCACGCAGAAGCTCGGTGCCTATGCGGTGCCGATAAACATAGCTCTGCGCGGCGAGGGACTGAGCTACATCATCAATCACTCGGAGGCCGAGGCGCTGGCGATCGACGACGATTTGCTGGAGGCTTTTCTCCCCATACAAAAGGACACCGAGCGTCTACGTCACATCATCGTCAATCCGAGCGAAGGAGGCGCCGAGTCACCGGCCGGTGCGATCAGCATCACCGACTTCGACTCGGCCTCTACCGAACGTCCGGAGGCGACGGTGGAGCCGGGCAAGCAGGCCCTGCTGCTTTACACCTCGGGCACCACCGGCCTTCCCAAGGCAGTCGTGATCCGCTCGGGCGGCTTCAACATAGGAGGAACCCGCACGATGGGAAGCCTCGCCTACAAGCCGGGCGAGGTCCTCTACACCTGCCTGCCACTCTTTCACGCCAACGCCCTGTTCTTGACAGTCATGCAGGGACTGGTGAGTGGCTATCCCGTCGCGCTCAGCCGCAGGTTCAGCGCCAGCCGCTTCTGGGACCAGATTCGCTCCTACGACGCGAGCACCTTCAATGCGCTCGGTGCGATGATCCCGATCCTGCTCAAACAACCGCCGCGCGACAATGACCGCGACAACCGTGTGAACGTCGTCTTCAGTGCGGCCACGCCGGCTTGGGCGTGGGCACAGTTCGAAGAGCGCTTCGGCGTGAATATATGGGAGGGCTATGGCGCCGTGGACGGCGGCGGCTTCATGCTCTTCAACTTCGGCAACTGTCCGAAGGGTTCGATGGGCATGCCGCCGCCCGGAACAGTGGCGAGCGTGTTCCGCGAGGACGGCAACGAGTGCGACCCCGACGAGGTCGGCGAGCTGGTCTTCAAGGTGGACGACGAGAAGGCCCGCCGGGTCACATACCTCAAGAACAAGAAGGCTTCGGATTCGAAGATACGCAACGGCTGGTTCTACACCGGAGACCTCGCCTCGCGAGATGCCGAGGGCTACTTCTACTTCGCCGACCGCAAGACCGACTCGATTCGCCGTCGCGGCGAGAACATCTCCTCATTCGAGATCGAGAAGACCATCAACCAGCATGAGGCCGTTCTCGAGTCGGCCGCCTTCGGTGTGCCCTCGCCGCTGAGCGAAGACGACGTGATGGTCGCAGTGGTTCTGAAGCCCGGCGAAACACTGGCCGCCGAAGACTTGATCGCCCACTGCGACGGCAAGATGGCGCGCTTCATGGTGCCCCGTTACATCGACTTCCTCGATGAAATTCCCAAGACCGAGACCCACCGTGTACAGAAGTCGGCTCTCAAGAAAACGGGCGTGACCACCAGCACCTGGGACCGCGAAGTCGGCGGCCCCGCCACCCCGGGGGGCGAGTAGCGCTCGGAGTCGAACGGCGCCCAACAGTGCGCGGCAGCAGCGCTGCACGGCGATCCACGTGCGCTTGATAGCCAGTGAGCTATCAAGCACGATCCTCGCTTAGCGCCCGGACTCGATCAGGGTGGAGACGTCGAAGACGTCTTCCGTGACGCCCTCGGCGGTGCCGTAGTTATAGTACCAGCCGCCCGGTTCACCCAGCTTCTCGGAGGGGAAGTCGCAGGCCGTCACGTGCTCCAGCTGCATGTCGTAGAGCGTGAACGCCGGCGTGTAGGGTACGCTGTATTCGTATGGAGCCCGATCGGTGTCGGTGAAAGGTTGCGGACCGAACTGCCATTGCTGGACCATGCCCTTCCAGAGCTTGCCCTCGAGGTCGTAGATCTCCGTGTAAGGGATGAGGAAGGACTCGCGGTCCAGGTAGATGACGCGTTTGCTGAAGGCATAGCCGGGTAGGCGTGAGCGACCCTCGATTACGTAGACCTCACGGGGCTCCCAGACATCGTCGAAGAAGAAATCGGCGGGGGGCGGCAACCACTTCGTGGGGTAGTTGCGCGAGTTCATCGACGCAAGGATGGTCTTCGTGCCGAGCAGCCGCCAGTCGTTCCAAGCCGGGTTACCCGAGAACCCGGTCGTGCTGTCGAGATCCAGGTTCGTGCCGAACAGGCCCTCGGAGCGCTGCGCAGTGCTGAGACGGCGAACACGGCGGGACAGCGGATAGTAGATCCAGGAGTCATCCTGGCGGCGTGAGTCGAGGTATCTGCTGTAGGTAAAGCCGGCGCCCTGTTGATCGAAGGGCTCTATGAGTGGCAACATCATCTCTCTGTAGCGGGTGCCGTCGCGCGTCTCCCACGTCGGCTTGGGCTCGCTGTGGAAGCGGCTGACGTAGTAGAGGCGCCGGTAGTGGCCTATCAGGTAATGGCGCTCGACGCGGATGCCGACTCCCGGGGCGGTCGAGCCGTTCCTGCATCCAAAGTTTCGAATGTCGGCGTCGTCTTGGATTGTGCGCGACGCCTGGTTGAACATCAGCTTGACGGCGGCATCCGGGTCCTGTGGGCCGACCAGCGGGAAGGGCAGGCCGGCCACGTAGTTCATCAACTCGCCCTTGTCGGCGGAGAGCTCGACCTGGGCGTGATACTTCTGCGTAGCCTCCGAGCGAAACGATTCCATGGGGATCGGCTGAGTTTCGACCACCTCCATGCGAGCGCCGCGCCGCAGCGCCCACTCGATGGACGGGCCCATCAAATCCCCCCAGCGCTCGATGTCCTTTGCCTCTATTATGGTGCCGGGTGCGGGCACGTCCGTCCGCGAGACAGCCGGGACTTCGCCCTCTTCGCCTTCGCCGGCTTCGGCGTCCGCGGGCTGCTCGGCATCCGCCTTGCTCGGCGTTGCCTCCTTCGGCGAGAGCTTTGCGGGAGCGGGCTTCGGCTTGGTCTCTACAACCGCAGGCTCAGGAGCGGGCTTTGGCTCGGGCTTGGTCACTACTGGTGCCGGCTTCGGAGCGGGCTTTGGCTCGGGCTTGGTCACCACTGGTGCCGGCTTCGGAGCGGGCTTTGGCTCGGGCTTGGTCACCACTGGTGCTGGCTTCGGGGCGGGCTTCGGCTCGGGCTTGGTCACCACGGGAGCCGGTTTCGGAGCGGGCTTTGGTGCGGGCTTGGTCACCACGGGAGCCGGCTTCGGCTCGGGCTTGGTCACCACCGGAGCAGGCTTCGGCGCCGGCTTCGGTGCGGGCTTGGTCACCACAGGAGCGGGCTTCGGAGCGGGCTTTGGCTCAGGCTTGGTCACCACAGGAGCCGGCTTGGGAGCCGGCTTCGGCTTTACCGCGGGTTTTGCCGGCGGTGGCTTGGGGGCTTCAGGAGCCGCGGCTGGGGCTTTTTCGTCTCCAGGCTCCTGAACGCCGAGCATCCGGCGCAGCATTTCTAACTCGTCGTCGGCCTGCTGCTCGGTGGCCTTCTCCGTTGCCGGGCTCTTATCCTGCGCGATGAGGGTCGGCGCGACGGCGAGTTGAAAAAGAGCAATCTGCAAGAGAACGAAGAATGTGTGCTTCACGCTGATGGAGCGCCGCTTCAGCGCCGAAGCGCCAGCGTTGAACACGGGAGTACCTGGAACCTCCGTCCCTGCAGTCGTACTGATCTTGTCGGTCGAGGTCCTGCTTGCAGTGGCCTCGTTTCGGCTATCTGTGTGGCGCAACAGTTACCCCTCCGTCTTCATCTAGCGGTTCCAATACGGCGCTCTCGCCGGGGTTTCGCGATTGGCAGCTGGAAAAGAGCCGAGTGCCGATGTCGCAGATCAAGCGACTGTCGGCTGTAAGCGTGCGCTCCCTCCTTCGTGACCGTGCCGGGGATGCCCCGAGCCTCCCGCCGTGATCGTACCCACCACTATCCACTATCCAGCATTCCGCGCTGCGGACAAGCCAAACGGCCGACCGGCCGGTTATCTCTTCCTGGCTTTCGCTTTCCCCTTGGTTTCCCAGCTAACCTGACCTTCGTAGCCAACACAATGGTCGCTCAACAAGTTCATGGCGCCCCTCCTCAGGCCGCAAGGGAGGTAGGGTGGTCAGACAACTCGGCTGGCGGGGCTCCGCCGCGTCTATTCGGAGCCGATCTCCAGGTGTGCATTCTTGCGCGTACGCTCGACGAGAACGCGCATCACGTGCAGGGCGAAAAACGGGATCTCCTGTACCATCGCGAGGAAGCCTTCCTTGTCGAACCTGGCGAGCTTGGAGTCTTCCTTGGCCACTGCGGTGGCTATGTGCGGCTGGTCGTCGATCAGCAAGTGAGCAATACCTTGCCGACGGTCTTGCGGCCTTCGAGCGCCGTCTGCGCTTCGGCAGCCTTCTCGAGAGGGAATCGCTCGCCGATGAGCACGCGTAGCTTGCCGGTACGTATTGCCTCGAGCACGGTGTTGGCGCGTAGCTCGAGCTCGGCGCGGTCCTGGGTGTAGTGGGCCAGCGATGGGCGTGTGATGAACACGGAGCCTTGCAGATTCAGCCGGTGGAGGTCGAAGGGCGGAACCGGGCCGCTCGCGTACCCGAACAGCGCCATCATGCCGCGCGGTCTCACACAGCTCAGGCTTCCATCGAAGGTGGTCTTGCCGACGCTGTCGTAGACCACGTCTACGCCGCGGCCGTCGGTCAGGCGTGCGATCTCTGCGGTGAAGTCGCGTTCGTCGTAGCGGATGACCTCGGCACAACCTGCCTCGCTCGCGTACCTCGCTTTCGTCTCCGTCGAGCAGGTGCCGTAGACGGTGGCGCCGGCCTCTTTGAGGGTCTGCACGAGAAGCTGGCCGGTGCCGCCTCCGGCGGCGTGAACGAGCGCCGTGTCGCCGGGTTCGGTCTCACGGAGGCCATGGGTCAGGTAGTGCGCGGTCATGCCTTGCAGCATGGCCGCCGCCGCGGTCTCCGCCTCGACACCGTCGGGTACGCGTACGACCATGTCGGCCGGGGCGATAAGGGCATCGCCGTAGGAGCCCGGCACAGTCGCCCATGCCACCAGATCGCCTGTGGCAAGGCCCTGGACGCCTTCGCCGACGGCCTCGATACGTCCTGCCCCCTC
>PIVZ01000140.1 GCA_003354045.1 bacterium | reverse complement strand
CGCCACGGACAGCAGCATGACCTTCCTGGTGATCGAGATGTCTCGAAAACGTGGTATCGCTCAGCCCTTCCTTTGCCGTTCCCGATTCCGTCGCAGCCTACCAAAGAAGCCGGCAGCTGAGTCTCTGCGAGGGGCTCCCCCCATGGCCATCCAGCGTATGGTCTCACTTCAACGCGATCCAGTCCAGAGTAGACGGCGGGGGCCTCTTCGGTCGGTATCCGGACGTCTTCCGGCTGCCTGTGCGGCCGCCTGGCGAGACGTCTTCGGGCCGCCGGTTCGGTCGGCCGGTGCTGGGTCGGCGGTCTCCGCCGTTGTCGAGGATTACGGCTATTCTTGAGACGCGGTGACGGTCGTAACGCCGGCGTATGCCTCGTCACTCATGTCGGGCTCGGCAACGACGTCCTCGGGGATCTGACACGCCCCGTCTTGCGCGATGGTGGCGGTGCGCCTGCTTATCAGGTGTCCCAGCGTCGTGAGAGCCGCGGGCATGAATATGAGGGCAGCGAGACAGGATATCGCCATGTTGCTGGCGATCGTCCGTCCGAACGTCGCATTGTTGGGGGCTGTGGAGAAGCCGAGTACGAGAAATCCAGCCACGACGACGGTGCCGTTGAAGAGAACGGCGCGACCGGTAGTCCGCATGGTCTCAATCATAGCATCGTTTACGGCCATGCCTTGTTCGTCTACGAGGTCGCGGAACCGCGACATCAGATGAATGGCGTAGTCGATGCCGATACCGAGCGCGATCGCGCTTATCATGGCCGAGCCCGGGTCGAGCGGTATGTCGAGCAATGCCATTCCGCCGAAGTTGGCCACGCCGGTGAAGAAGACGGGAATCATACAGATGAGCGCGTCTCGGATAGAGCGGAACAAGATCGCCATGAACACGAAGACCAGCGTGCAAGCCGTGGCCAGCGAGTAGATCTGGCTTTCTACGGAGAGCTCTATGATGGTCTTGAGTATCGTGGCGGAGCCTGTGAGAGTCGCAGTCACGCCCAGAGGACGGAGGTGCTCATCGAGCAGCTTTTCGGCCTGCGCGATTACACCGCCCATTGCCGCCATCTGATCGCTGCGCAGGAGGATCGACAGATTGGCCGCCGAGTACTCGTAATCGACGACGTCGTCGAACTCGGAGGGGTTGCCGGACATCGAATAGAGGAGCAGGTACTGCGCCACCATCTCGCGGCTCTCCGGGACGGTGTAGGCCTCGGGCCGGTCCTCGTTCATGGACTGGTTCATGCGCTTGACGTACTCGGCGATCGAGCGCGTATCTCCGACCAGAGGATTCTTGGACAGCTCCGCGAGCACCTTGTCGATGGCACGTAGAACGGCCGGTTCCTTGATCCCGTCCACTTCGTTCGCACGAACGATTATGCTGAAGGGCGTCGTTCCTCCGTGGCGCTCGCGCAAGACTCGGTCGGCCCGCAGCACCGGAGTACCGGGCTGAAGCGATTCCACCCAGGAATAGTCCACGCGCAGGCCGGTCGCTGAAACGAGAAACAAGACCACGATCACCGTTCCAGTTATGGCGATCGCGCGGCGGTTCTTTTCGATTGCCCAGCCGGCGTTCATCAGCAGGTTCGGCAGGAACGATGTACGTTCACCACCGCTCTCGGGCCGTGGCAAGGGCAGTAGGCTCAGAATGCACGGCAGCACCGTGAGTGAGATCAGCGTCGCTACCAGGATGCCGAATGCCGTCGTCAGGCCGAAGATCTGAAAGACCGTCATCGTGCCGGCTGCCAGCGAGCCGAAGCCTGCTGCCGTCGTCAGCGCAGTCAGCACGACGGGGCGCCAGAGCTCGGACATCGTTGCCAGCACGACTTCCTCCGGGGTGCCGCCGCTGCCGGCCTTGTCGTAGTATCGCTCCACGATGTGGATGCCATAAGCGCAGCCGATAGCCAGCAGGAGCGGTGGGACCAGCGTGCCGGCGATGTAGACCGGGACTCCGAGAAACGCCTGCAGACCCCATGTCCACACCACCGCCGCAACGACCACGAGTGCTGGAAGCAGCACGCCGCGCACCGTGAGCATGGCCAGGACGACAGCGAGAGCGGCCACGGCGGGCGGGCTCAACGAAGCTTGTTCGCCTCCCGGTTGTGACCGCCAAAGCGTCCAGGCGGCGATGGCGACTCCGAAGATTACCGCCCTTGCGGCCAATCGCGGTAGCGACAGCGTACGGAAGCAGACGAAAAGGATCACCGCGACCACCATCAACGCGATCGGGATGAGCTGGCTGAGATCCGTCGCCATCTGCCGGCCGTAGACAGCCTCGATCACGGGGTTGCCGGCGATCAAGATCTCGGTGCCCGGGATATCGACCCCTTGCAGGTACGCATCCAGCCTCTTGGCTATTTCGACCGGGTGTACGCCGTAGTCTTGGTGGGTCTTGACGATGATTGCCGCGATCGTTCCATCGTGCGAGACGAGGCGATCGAGGTATACGGTGTTCTCGAAGACGCTGCGGCGGATGGCGGCCACCTCTTGGACGGTGGTCGGCGGCTCTTCGTAAAAACGCTCGACGTCCAGGCCTTCCTCGGTCCCGTGAATTGCCTCGGCGTCCGAGAGACTCTTCACGTCGTCTGCAAAGACGTAATCGAGGCTCTTGATGTCGTCGGTGAGCTTCATGATTCCGCCGAGGATCTCCGGAGTGAAGATTCCGTCGGGTTCATCTGCGACGACGGCGATCAGTATGTCCCTGCCGATGCCGAAAAGGTCCTTCGCCTCCGTCCAGCGCTCCCGCATGGGGTGCTCTTTGGGGACGTAGACCTCGGTATCGGGATCGAGCTCGAGCTTTGGGATCTGCAGTGCGAAGAAGACGGTCGCTGCGCCAACAGCGGCAATGATCGCGATGCGAAATTTAAGTATTATCCGGAACATCGCCTTTTATTGATGGAGTCTTAAAGAGCCAGGAAAAGCACCCTCTTTTCCTTTCCTCCTTACCGCCGCAAGCTTGCGCGAGTATGAAAACAGTCGCTCAGTATTCGCAGTATACCGATGTGCGCAGCTAACGCCCGCGCTACGGATGAAACGTAAACCAGAACGTCGCACCGTGATCGACTTCTCCTCTTGCCCACACCTTGCCACCGTGTCGATGAACTATTCGCTGGACGGTCGCAAGGCCGATGCCGGTCCCTTCGAACTCATGCACGCCGTGCAGACGGTGAAACGCTCCGAAGAGTTTGTCGGCGTATTCCATGTCGAAGCCCGCGCCGTCGTCGCGCACGAAGAAGGCGACGCTTCCGTCGTCGTCGGGACTGGCGCCGAACTCGATCAGCGCACTTGGCTTCTTGGCCGTGAATTTCCAGGCATTGCCGAGCAAGTTCTCGACGGCCAGCCGCAGCAGGCCGGGGTCGCCGGATGCAGACAGGCCGTCGGCGATGCGGAAGTCAACCTGCCGTGTCCGATCGGAGCCGAGCAGCTCGTCGGCGATGGAGCGGGCAACGGCGCTCATGTCTACGTCCTGTTTCTCCAAATCGGTGCGTGTCACCCGTGAGAGCTGCAGGAGATCGTCGATCATGCCTCCCAAGCGGAGGGATCCATCGCGGATTCTCTCGACGAAGGAAAGCTCGTCCTCGCTCAGGTGGCCCGCGGCGTCTTCCTGCAACGCCTGACTGTAGCCGGCCATTGTTCGCACTGGCGCGCGGAGATCGTGTGACACGGAGTAACTGAAGGATTCGAGCTCCTTCACGATGGACTCGAGCTCGATGGTGCGATCGCGCACGCGATACTCGAGCTCCATGTTCAACTTGCGAATCTCCTCCTCTAACTCTTTTCGTTTACTGATTTCCTGAGCCACCCAGATCAGTTTTGTTTCGTCTCCCACGCCGGCTTCGATGGTGGCGCCGGAGTAGAGGACGGGGATGCGCCGGCCGTTGATTGATGTAAGCGTCCCCTCTTCGCCTTCAGTGTAAGCCGAAGAACGATGAGTCCCCAGGTGCTCGAGCGAGGACTCGCCGTGCGCTCCGGTCAAGAAACGATCCACAGATTCGCCTATGGCTTGGTGTTCCTCCTGCTCCGTGAGCCGGCAGGCGGCTTTGTTCATCTTCTCAATCCGGCCTTCGGTCGAGGTGATGATCAGAGCCTCGTTGAGGGACTCGAGGAGATCGTTCAGGTAATCGCGGGAGACCGTGGTCGCCCTCAGATCGTGTCTCATCGAGTCGAATGCGTGAACGAAATCGGCCAGCTCGCTCTCCGCGTGTATCTCGAGGTCGGACTTCAGGTCTCCCTTGGCTATTCCGCGCATTGCTACGCCGAGCTCTTGCAGGGGCCTGAGTACCAAACGGCCCAAACTGCCGAAGACGACCAGCCAGCCCAGACCTATGAGCACGATGACGATGGTAATGGTGCGCCGCTGGGCGGAAGCTACTTGTGCTCGCGCGGGGGCCGTCGTCATCGTGACCTCGACGACCCCGAGGGGCTCGCCGGTGTGACCTTTCTTCTCGAGGAAAAGCGGAATGAAGCGAGTCGTGCGATCGCTACCTGCGATCACCTCCTCCAGAATTCGGCCACTGGACAAGGCTTCGTTCAACAGAGCCTTGTGAGCTTGCGAGGTCGCGTGAAGATCAGACTCAGGATGAGAGTTGGCCTCGATGCGGCCTTTCGCATCGTAGACTTCCACTATCAGCACGTCCTGGACGAGGGCCAGATCCTCGACCATTCTCTGCAAATGGTGGCGTTGCATCTCCGAGTCTTCGAGGAGCTCGCCGACGCTCATCTGCACGGCAAGCGCGACCACGTCCATCGTCTTCAGGGGAAGCGGCGCGTCGGCCGGCGCCTCGATGACGACCTCGACGACGGAGGCGACAACGGGCATCTCGTCGCCATTGTTTATGAGGACCGGTACGAAACGGTTGTAGCGGTCGCGGGCGCTGTCGCGCTCATCGACCGGTTGTCCGGTCTCGTAGACCCTCTTTACATAGCTCGAGTGAACGGCGCTCGGACCGTGGCCGATGCGGTCTCGTATGTTATGTGCGACTACAATGGCGTTGCGGTCGAAGACCTCAACGGCAACCACGGGATGTAGCTGCGCGAAGCGCTCGGCCACCGTCTGCAGGTAATCCAGGTTGCCGTGCTTGTCGGCCAAGACCTCGGCTACGCTGCGCTTGACGGCCGAGGTGACTATTTGTTTTCTGTCGCTAAGCTCGCGGGCCAGCCGCTCTTCTTCGAGCTGCCCAAGCAGAAGAACCGCCGTCCCCGCTACGATTGCGAAGACGGCAGTAAGGAGAGTAGCGATCTTTGCGCGCAGACCCACAGCCGGTTCCTTGTTTCACGGGTGCCGGTAACTCGTACAGCGGTACTGTCCCGGAACAGGCGAGGATCAACTCCGAATCACGACGGCCAGTCGCCCCCCATGTCCCAGAACCCATGCCGCGGGGGCGCAGGTCGCACGGCATAGCAACATGAACTCGATGTAGTTGCGACCGGCAATCGTTGCGAAAACGAAATCGCTGACGTGTCGCCGTCCGGGTGCGGAGAGATCGAGCTGCCCTCTCGGGTGCAATCAACGTCGGAGTGATGCCTTCATGGAAGTGCACTTCAGGCGGCTAACCCGGGCTAAGACTGGACGCGGTCGTGCGAAGTTGCCTACAGGCCGTTGACGGCGCTAGTGTAGCACCGCTTCTAGGTTGGAGAAGACAGGACGATGGCAGGGGCGAACGCACCCATCATTACGCTGATGACGGATTTCGGAACCCGCGACATCTATGTCGGGGTGATGAAGGGAGTGATTCTCGCCCGTTGCCCGAGCGCGACGCTCGTTGATCTGACGCACGAGATCCCGCCCCAGGAGATTCGCGCAGCCCGCTACCACGTGGAGACCGGTTACTCGTTCTTTGCGCCGGGCACCGTCCATGTGATCGTCGTCGATCCAGGGGTGGGAAGCGAGAGGCGGATTCTCGCGGCTTCGGCCCACGGTCAGAAATTCGTCGCGCCCGACAACGGCGTGCTCACTGGAGTGCTCGAAGCCCCGGGTGTGGAAGATGTCGTGTCGGTCGAGAACACCGAGTGCTTCCTGGAACCGGTCAGTCAAACCTTCCACGGCCGTGACGTCATGGCCCCGGTGGCCGCCGAGCTTGCCAACGGGATGGACCTCGGAGAGTTGGGATCGAGGGTGAGCGACTGGACGACTTTGCCCACGGCGCTTGTTACCCGAGACGGCGGCTCTGTTCGCGGTGAGGTCGTACATGTAGACCACTTCGGTAACCTGGTGACCAATATAGAAGGCGATGAGGTTGCTAGTGATGCGCGCATCGAAGTAGCGGGACGCAATATTAAAGGTCTCGCGGAGAGCTACGCCTCACGGCCGCCCGGCGAGCTACTGGCGATCAAGGGAAGTAACGGCAGGCTCGAGATCTCCGTCGCCGGTGGCAACGCCGGTGAGATTCTCGACGCCGGCTACGGCATGCCGGTAGTGGTCAGCTCCACTTCCTAGCCCTGAGTGCAACTCCTCCGGGCCCGGCGGCCGCTTTGCAAAGCCGGGACGAGGGCTTATGATCGCCGCCAAGTAGAACGTGTTCCAGTGAGCGCGTTCTGTGGCTTATCGTGGTCCAAGGAGGGGAATCAGATGGCGCAGGCCTCAGCGGAATCAGGGAATGAACGAGCGACGGTGGCGTCCGAGCCGCGACCGCTCGGTGAGGTCTCCAAATGGGATATGGAGGCCGACGTCGTCGTCGTCGGCCTGGGCGGCGGGGGCGGAGCCACGGCGATCGAGGCGGCCCGCGCTGGAGCGGAGGTCTTGGTGCTCGAGCGCGCCTCTGCGGGCGGTGGCGCCACCGCCGAGTCGGGCGGCCTCATATATCTGGGCGGAGGAACACCGACCCAGAAGGCCTGCGGTTTCGAGGACTCGACCGAGGAGATGTTCAAGTTCCTGATGATGGCCAGCGGACCGGCCGATGAGGCCAAGGTTCGCCTCTACTGCGATGAGAACCTCGATCACTACGACTGGCTCACCGGCATCGGGCTCGAGTTCAAGGCAGCGTTTCATGCCGAGAAGACGACCACGCCCGAGAACGACGACGGCCTGTGTTACTCGGGCAGCGAGGCAGCCCACCCATTTTGCGAGCACGCCAAGCCGGCCCCGCGTGGTCACAAGCCGAAAGTTGTAGGCGATGGCGGTAAGATCATTGCGGAGAAGATCATTGCTGCCGTCGATGCCAGCGGGGCGAAAACAGTTCCGGATGTGCTGGCGGAGACTCTCGTCAGGCGCGACGACGGGCGCATCGTCGGGGTCGTGGCAAGGACCGAGGGCAGGGAAATACTCGTGCGTGCGCGCAAGGGCGTGGTGCTGGCCGCCGGCGGCTTCATCATGAACAAGGAGATGCTCGCCAAGTACTGCCCGCAGATGCTCGACTGCAATTATCCCACAGGAACGGACGGCGACGACGGGCGCGGTATTCGTATGGGCATGGGCGCCGGTGGTGCGGCCATACACATGAACGCCGCGTTCGTAACGACGCCGTTTTATCCGCCGGCCTCGCATGTGAAGGCCATCTTGGTCAACGAGCAGGGCCAGCGCTTCATCAACGAGGACGCCTACCACGGCGCCAGCGGCGACGCGATACTGAACCGCCAGGGCGGAAACGCCTATCTGATAGTGGACACCGAGCTCTATGCCGAGACCATAGCATTCCATCCGAAGGCCGCGGTCGAGGAGACCATCGAGGATCTCGAGCGTGCCCTCGGGCTCCCCGAGTCTTCGCTCACCGCGACGGTCGAGTACTTCAACAAGCATGCGGCAAACGGCGAGGACCCGCTCTTTCACAAGGCCAAGCCCTATCTGCGTCCACTGTCGGTCCCGCCCTACGCCGCAGTCGATTGCCGCAAGGCCAACGCCATATTCGCCGGCTTCACTTTCGGCGGCCTCGATACCCTGACGACGGGAGAGGTGCTGACCGCCGATGGCAAGGTCGTCGCGGGGCTCTATGCCGCCGGGCGCAATGCCGCGGGTCTGCCGCGCTGGGGCGGTGGCTACGCCAGCGGCATGTCGGTCGGCTGCGTCACCTTCTTCGGGCGCAAGGCCGGCAAGACAGTGGCCGCCGCGGAGCCCGCGTGACCGAAATGGGGTCAGCCCCTCCGTTGAGCCATTTGTTCAGTTCGATCGACATCGGCTCGATGAAGGTGAAGAACCGCATCGTCATGTCGCCGATGGCGACCGATTTCACCCACGCCGACGGGACCATGTCGCCGCGACTGATCGAATATCTCGCCGCCAGGGCCAAGGGCGGGGTGGGGTTGCTCACCAACGAGGTGACGACCATCGACAGTGCGTTTCCCTACATGGGGAACACGATCTCGCTTGGCGAAGACAAGTTCATCGAGGGGTTCCGTGGGCTGACGGAGGCCGTGCACGAGCACGGGGCCAAGATAATTCCGCAGATCTCGCATCCGGGGCCGGAGTCGCTCTCGCCGTTCTTCAGCGGTGCTGCCACGGTCGGCCCGTCTCCGTCGATGAACTTCTACACCAAGCAGATGAGCAGGGAGCTTCGCCCGGAGGAGATCCCCGCGATCATCGAACAGTTCGGTCAGGCGGCGCGCCGCGCGCGCGAGGCCGGCTGCGACGGCATCGAGCTGCACGCAGCGCATTCCTACATGCTGCTCGGCTCTTTCCTCTCGCCGCTTCGCAACAAGCGGGCCGACGCTTACGGCGGCTCGGTGGACGGACGTCTCGAGTTTCCGTTGCAGGTGATCCGGCGCATCCGCGAACGGGCCGGCGAGGACTTCCCGATCGTGATGCGCATTTCGGGCGACTACCTGGTCGAGGGCGGCATCGACATCCGCGAGACCTGCTACATGGCGCCCATCCTGGTCGAGGCCGGCATCGACGCATTCCACGTTTCGGCCGGCGTGTTCCCCGACCTCTCCCACCGCATCATGCCGCCGACGGGCACGCCGTTTTGTATCAACACGGGCCTTTCGGCTGCGGTCAAGGAAGTGGTCGACGTGCCGGTAATGGTGGTCGGCCGCATAAACGACCCGCGCTTGGCAGAGGACGTGATCGCACGCGGCGATGCCGACATGGTCGTTCTCGGGCGCGCCCTTCTTGCCGACCCCGAGTTTGCCAGCAAGGCCGAAGAGGGCCGCTTGGACGACATCGCCCCGTGTATTGCCTGCGGGCTCGGCTGCGTTGCCGTGCGCGCGCAGGGCAAGGACATGACCTGCGTGATGAATCCGGCCACAGGCAGGGAAGGCGAGATGGCGATCCTTCCGGCCGAGCGCTCCAAGACCGTGGCGGTCATCGGAGCCGGCCCGGCCGGGATGGAGGCCGCGCGCGTGGCGGCAGTCAGAGGCCACCAAGTCACTCTCTACGAGAAAGCGTACAAGACCGGCGGCCAGTTCAACCTTGCTGCGGTGCCTCCCGGTAAGCAGGAGCTGGTGCGGGTCACCAAGTTCCTCAGCACGCAGTTGGAGAAAGCGGGCGTGGACCTCAGGCTCGAATCGGAAGTCAGCGCCGCTCTCGTCTGCGAAGCGAAGCCGGATGCAGTGGTAGTGGCAACGGGCAGTGAGCCGCTGGTGCCGGAGATTCCAGGGGTCGATGGGCCGAACGTTTCCACCGCCAACGAGGTGCTCGAAGGCAAGGTGCCGATCCTGCCCGGCCACGTCTTGGTCGTCGGCGGCGGGATGGTCGGCTGCGAGACCGCAGAGTACA
>PIVZ01000719.1 GCA_003354045.1 bacterium | reverse complement strand
TGACGATCTCGGCGCCCGAGGTCGCCACGGCTTCCCGCGTCTGCTCGAAATTCAGGTACTTGCCGGTACCGACGATGAGTCGCGAGTTGAAGGTCCTGCCCGCCAGTTGGTAACTGTCGTTTTCCGCCATGTCCTCACCCTCCGCCCACGAACTGGACGATCTCGACGGCGTCGTTCTCGTCCAGCCGCTTATCGGTCCAGAATTCTCGGGGCACGATCTCCCGGTTGAGCTCGACGGCCACCCGGCGTCCGCCCAGCTCGAGCTCTTCGATCAGTTCCTTGATGCTGATGCCCTGGCGAAGGTCCTTTTCTTCGCCGTTGACGACGATTTTCACAGCCGATGGGATAGCCTCACACCCCTTGTTTTACAACCCTCGGGCACCTTGGTATCTCGGCCCATGCCTTGCCCGCATGGATCGCCATGCAATCTGACACAGCGACGATCGGTGATGATCCATGCCGGATAGCGCCTCCGGAGCGAACGCGTTCTCGAGCACGCCCGTCGCCCGTATTTCCCTGACGGCACTGCTTCACAACTACTCCGAGGTCAAGAAGATCGTCGGAGCCGGCGTCCGTGTGCTGGCCATGGTCAAGGCCGACGCCTACGGACACGGCGCCCGCGAGATCGGCCGCGCGCTGGCAGGGGCCGGCTGCCGGCAATTCGGCGTGGCCACCTTGGCCGAAGCGACCGAGCTTGGCGATGCCCTTGCGGGCGAGGCCGAAGACGCACGAATCGCGATCTTCGGCGGACTGTTGCCGGCCGAAGCCGGGCGCGCGGTAGAGCTCGGAGTAGAGGTGGCGACCCACGAGCCGAGCGTGGTCGAGGCATTGGCCGCGCGCGCTCGTGCCGACGGCCGCGAAATGGCCGTCCATGTGAAGATCGATACCGGGATGACCCGCCTCGGGGTGATGCCCGCCGATGCCCTCGAATTCGCCCGCCTCGTCGAAGCAACCGAGGGGGTGCGCGCAGTCGGCGTGTGCTCGCATTTCGCGCAGGCCGAGTCGGTGACCGGCGAGGTGACGCGCGGCCAGTCGGAGCGGCTTGCCGCGGTGGCCGAAGAACTGGCGGCCGCCGGCATCCGCGTCACGCGCCATCTCGCCAACAGCGCGGCCATACTCACGCGACCCGAGGCACACCTCGACATGGTGCGCCCGGGTCTCATGCTCTACGGCCTCTACCCGGATGAGGCCATGCGCTATCGGGCGCGGCTCGAGCCGGTGATGACGGTTGTCGCGCGTGTGATGCGGGTCGCCGAGGTGGCGGCGGGCCAGGGGCTGAGCTACGGCCACACGTTCCACACGCAAAGGCCGAGCCGCATAGCCACTCTGAGGTGCGGGTATGCAGACGGCTACCCGCGCGCGCTGTCCAACTGTGGACAGGTGGTGGCCGCAGCGGCCCTTGCGCCGGTAGTCGGGCGCGTCTGCATGGATCACACGATGATAGACGTGACCGAGCTTGCAGGCGTCGAACTCGGCGATACAGTCACCTTGTGGGGGGACGGTCTGCCTGCGGAAGAGGTCGCCGGGCGTGCCGGCACGATTCCCTACGAGATGGTCACGCGGCTGGGCAAACGTGTGCCGAGAGAGTACCGGCACGCCAATGATGATGGAGGGAGCTTCGTTGAAACAGACGGCTAACGGCGTGAGGACCGCTCTCATAAGCGTGAGCGACAAGGACGGCGTCGTCGAGTTCGCGCGCGGGCTATCCGAGCTCGGCACAAAGATCCTGTCCACCGGCGGTACGGCCCGCACGTTACGCGAGGCCGGCGTGGAGGTCGTGGACGTGAGTGAGCACACGGGCTCCCCCGAGATACTCGACGGGCGCGTGAAGACGCTACACCCGCGCATCCACGGGGGCATTCTGGCTCGCCGCGACGACCCCTCGCACAATCGCCAGGTTGCCGAGCACGACATCGAGCCCATCGATCTGGTGTGCGTCAACCTCTACCCTTTCGCCGAGGTCACGGCGCGCGGCTGCTCCTACGAGGAGGCGATCGAGAACATCGACATCGGCGGCCCGTCGATGGTGCGCTCGGCGGCAAAAAACCACGCCGACGTGGCGGTCGTCGTGGATCCTGCCGACTACGCCGGTGTGCTCGACGAGCTGCGCGGTAACGGCGGCGTCGGCGCCGAGACCAAGAAGCGTCTTGCCATCAAAGCGTTTCGCGCCACGGCCGCCTACGACGGCATGATCGCCGACTACCTGGGACTCGAAGAACGGCAGGCGGCGGGCGTGAACGACGGCTTTGGCTCCACCATCCACCAGCAGTGGCACGTCGTTCAGGGATTGCGTTACGGCCACAATCCTCATCAGAACGCCGGTTTCTACCCGGGCGCCGAGATCGC
>PIVZ01001552.1 GCA_003354045.1 bacterium | reverse complement strand
GCTTCATCGCCGAGGCCATAGCCCGCAGTGGCAGAGCTGGGTTCACGCGCGAGCTGCCGAGCCACGTGTTGATCGCCGTTGTAGTGATCGCGTTTTCATTCGCGTTTACGGCCAGCGGGTTCTATTACAGCCCCCGTAGAGTCTATCCCGCGGACGCGGGTGAGTGCTGCAGTTGCGGCTACGACCTCACCGGCAACTTGTCGGGCCGGTGCCCCGAGTGCGGTACCGATATTCCTGTGGAAGAAGAAGCCTACGTTCCGAAAGAGCCCGATCTGCCCGACCACCTGCTGCGACACGGGCTGAGGCGAACACCGAGGCGATGACCTGCAGGACGCGACCGCATCTCTGTGCACTCTGTGTTCTCTGTGGTCTATCTCAAAGTGCGTGCTCGTCACGAGGTAACTGGTCGTCGTGGTCGATCCAGGACGATCGTCGCAGATGCCAGAAGAAGTAGCGTCATGACGACCATGCCCCACGCCGCGACGGTCGGGATGGCCTCGCCCTCGGCCGACAACTCGTACTCGCCCATGTCCGCGACCTCCGCGTAGTCCGGAGGATCGGCCACGCCG
>PIVZ01001551.1 GCA_003354045.1 bacterium | reverse complement strand
GGCGAGCGTCAGATCGCCTACTTGCCCTCCCAAGACTAGGATGTCGCCCGTCGTCGGGATCGGCACGCCCGCCAGGTCGGCTCGGAATTTCGAATCGCCATCCTCGTTGTGGACTCGAATGGCGAGGGGCGCGATACGTCCCCTCGCTGGCCCCCAACCGGTGAAGAAGACCGAGAGTCGCCCATCGCCGTCTCGAGTCGCCCACCGCTGGTTCATGTTTCCGACGATATTGTCGATGAGAACGCCCAGACACCGAGCGCTCGGTGCTGTCTCTGCACAGAGGTCGAAGACCTCCTGGAGAATGCTGGCTGCCCCCGGATATGGGGCCGCGTATCCCGAATACGAGAATGCACCAACGAAGTCAGCCCCGAAAATGGTGAAGACCTTGACACGGTAATCCTCCATGTGGCGGCCGCCGCCGTAGGAGAGCCGCATGTCCGAGACGTGAACCAGATGGCGAGGGCCGAGGCCACAGCTTCTGTTCTCGACCCTTTCACGTGCCGAGCATGCGTGGAAGCACCGCAGGTTGGGTGGCCTTGCCGCAGCTGCAGCCTCAATCGTCAGGCGGA
>PIVZ01000139.1 GCA_003354045.1 bacterium | reverse complement strand
CGGGCTCGGCAACTTGGTGAGCCGTGTACTCGCGATGCAAACCCGTTATTTCGACGGCGAGATCCAGCCGATCGAAGGTGGGCTCGAAGGGATGGAAGCCGATCTTGCGGCTGCCTTCACGGCGGTCGAGGAAAATGCCAAGGCCCATGTGGAGGGCTTCGCCTTCCATCTGGCCCTGGAGGAGGTCTGGAAGGCGGTGGCCGCCTGCGACAAGTACATCGTCGAGGTAGCGCCATTCAAGCTGTGGAAGGAAGACGGCCAGCGCGAGCGCGTCGGCGTGATTCTGCACGTGCTGTGCGATGCGCTCCGGCACCTGGCGAGACTGATCGCCCCTTTCATGCCCGGGGCGGCCGAGAAGATCGCCGAGCTGCTGGACGCCGAGCCCGGCCGCCTGGCAGACCCCGCCCCCCTGTGGGGCGAGACTTTCGCCACCGGTCACAAAGTAGCGAAACCAGTGCCGCTGTTCCCACGTATCGAGATCGAGGGGTGACCGGCGAAGTCGGCCAATATCCCGCCGGACGGCAGCGAGCCTGCATGGATCAGCACGCCTCGCACGCGAAACGGCCAGGTGGCTTTACGTCGCTGCTCACTACAACGCGATGAAAATCGGACTGGTAGACACCCACTGTCATCTGACCGACCGCGCTTTCAACAATGACCGCGGCGAGGTGATCGAGCGCGCCCGTGAGGCCGGAGTGACCAATATCGTCGCCGTCGGCGGCGGCGGGCCCATCGAGCACAGCGAGGCTGCCGCGGAACTGGCCCTGCGCTACCCGTTCTTGCGCGCCACCGCCGGCATTCACCCGCACGATGCCAGGAACTACGACGATCGGGCCGAGGCCCGCATCGAGGCCCTGCTCGAACGGCCCGAGGTGGTCGCCGCCGGCGAGACCGGGCTTGACTACTACTACGACAACTCGCCGCGTGACGTGCAGCGCGAGGTGCTGGCCCGACACCTGGCACTTGCCAAACGCCACGATGTACCGGTCGTCCTTCACTGCCGCGACGCCGAGTCCGACCTGCGAGAGGTGATCGAGGCCGAACGACCCGACGGGCTCACGGGGGTGGTTCACTGCTTCACCGGCACATATGAGGATGCGAGCTGGTATCTCGACCACGGTCTGCTCGTCTCGTTTACCGGCATCCTGACCTACAAGCGCTCCGATGATCTGCGCGCCGTCGCCGGCCGGCTACCGCTGGAAAGCGTCATGGTCGAGACTGATGCTCCCTACCTCACACCAGAGCCCCGCAAGCCCAGGCGCAACGAGCCCGCCTTCGTGACGCGTGTGGCCGACACCCTCGCCGAAGTCCACAAGACCAGTCGGGAGCACGTAATCGAGGCCACCGGCACCAACGCCGAACGGCTGTTCTTCTCGTAGAGGTCCGGCCCAGGCCACGTGGACGGGTCGGTACACGTCGGGTCGGTAGACGTCTTGTTAAGCCGCGCCACCTGCCTCTAAGATCGCATCATGAGCAGATATCGAAAGAGCTTGCCGCAGCTTGGTAGCGAGCCGTTCGTGACGGACGGCGGTCTGGAGACGACGCTGATCTTCCACGAAGGCATGGAGCTGCGGGAGTTCGCCGCGTTCGAGTTGCTCGCCAGTGCCGATGGGTGCGAGACCCTGCGCAAGTACTTCGCCACGTACGTGGCAATCGCCAGACGGTTCAACATCGGCTTCATCCTCGAAAGCGCGACTTGGCGAGCAAGCGCCGACTGGGGCTCCAAGCTGGGCTACTCCGAGCATGAGCTGCGCGACTTGAATCGCCAGGCCATCGCGCTGGTCGGCCAGGTCCGCGACGAGTACGAAACCGCGGACTCGCCGATGGTCATCAGCGGCTGCGTCGGTCCCCGCGGGGACGGGTACGAGGCTTCGCAGGTAATGAGCACGCAAGAGTCGCGGGCCTACCACGCAGCGCAAATCGAGACCTTCGCGGAGACCGATGCGGATCTGGTTACCGGTGTTACCATGACCAGCGCGGAAGAGGCCGCAGGTATTGCACTGGTCGCCCGGTCGGTGGCAATGCCAGTGGTTCTTTCTTTTACCGTCGAAACGGACGGCCGGTTGCCGAGCGGTGAGTCCCTGCGAGGTGCCATCGAGGCGGTTGACGACGCCACCGACTGCACACCGGCCTACTACATGATCAACTGCGCGCACCCGACTCACTTCACTGCCGCCCTGGATGGCGGTGGGCAGTGGCTCGAGAGAATCAGAGGCATAAGGGCCAATGCCTCCTCGAAAAGCCACGCCGAGCTCGACGAGGCCGAAGAGCTCGACGATGGAAACCCGACCGAGCTGGGGGCCCAGTACGGCGAGCTCAAAGGCACGCTGAACAAGCTCACGGTACTCGGCGGTTGCTGTGGAACCGATCATCGTCACATCGAGGAGATCTGCAAGGCCGCGCTTCCCTTGTGGTGAAGGCGCAAAAGCATGGGGGCGCGGCGGCAGTGCCGCGGCTCGCCTGCGAGCGTTCGTGCCGATCGAGATCGATGGCAGCAGCCGGCCGAATCGCCCTCCCTGCCTGACGATCCGGCCGCAGACACCCATATGGTGGCACGAGATCCATGCCGGCCCCGGACCTGCGGGACCGCCGGGTTTAGTACGCGCAAAAAGGATAAAACAGGCAAAAAGGGGGACGAACATCGGAAATCTAGCTGCTAAGATAGTAGAAGTGCTTCGGAGGAAGCCTCACCTGAGACGGCGCCTTTTGCGGTGACCAGTCGCCATGACAATCAGGATCGCCGGCGAGAGCCAAAAGCTCACCCCCGCTGTTGGTAGAGATGATGATCGAGCAACTTGAGCGGCTGCACGCGTTCGTATTCGCTGCGGCACTTACCCTGATCTTCCCAGCCGCCGCCGCGGCGACGCAGGTTTGTACCGTGACGGTCAACCTGGATGAGGCGGTCACGATTGGCGCGCTGGAGTTCGCAGTGGACTACTCGCAGGCCGACGGGGTCTTTTTGACCAATCCGGCCAACGGCTTCCCCGACTGCGTGGTGAGAGTCCCGAATGTCCTTGGCGGGCTGGCCGACAATCCGGGCCAGCAAGAGCTCTCGGGCAGCTTCCTCTCCGTTGCCGGTTTCACAGGACCCACGGCGCTGGCCGATTGTGTTTTCGAGACGAACCTCGACGTGCTCACCCCCGGCCACTTCGCTGCGACGGCCTCCGAGGCGACCGACCCCGGCGGTAGCCCGGTCGATCCGCTGCCGGCGCTCGGCGTCTCGCTTCCCGACTGTGGCTCGGGAACAACCACCACCTTGCCGCCCACCACCACGACGCTGCCGGGCGGCACGCTGACCACCACCACGACCTTGCCGCAGGGCACCTCGTGCAGCGTGATCTTCTCGATGGTCGATCCCGTGCTGGTCGGCGCCTTGCAGTTCGCAGTAGACTACACGACTGCGCCCGGCGAATTCTTGGGCAGTGGGCCCGGTCTCGACTGCGTCGGGCTAGCTCCCGCGCTGAGCAGCTTCAACGACAACGACGACGCCCGCGAGCTGAACCTGGCCTTCATAAGCCTCAGCGGCTTTACGGGCCTGATCGAGCTGGCCGAGTGTTTTTTCGAGGCAACCGACATCCCCGCGCCTTCGGATTTTCTGATTGACGTCGCCGCTGCCACCGACCCGGAGCTGAACGACATCGAGCCATTCCCGAGCGTCGTCGTCGGCGACATCCTGTGCGATACGTCCACGACAAGCACGCTTCCGACCCCGACAACCTCGACCACGTCGACCACGGTGCCGGATCCTACCAGCTGCGATATCGTCTTCGGCCTGGACGACGCGGTGACGCTCGGCTCCTTGCAGTTCGCGATCGACTACTCGAACGCCCCAGGCGAGTTCGCTGGCACCGGTGCGGCGGTAGATTGCATCGCGCTGGTCGAAGGGGCGCTGGCCAGCGCCAACGACCAGGAGAACATAAAAAGGCTGGATGCCGGCCTGATAAGTTTGGGCGGCTTCGCCGGCCCGATGAATGTCATGTCTTGCGCTTTCGAGCCGAGCAACACTCCGGTGCCGGGGGATTTCCTCGTCGCGGTGATCGCGGCCGGCACACCGGAGCCCTTGCCCGTCATCCCCCTTCCCGACGTCATCGTAAGCTCCATCGAGTGCTCGGCCTCGGTGACGACGACGACTGTAACGCTGTCGACTTCGACCACAATGTTCGGGGGGACGACAACGACCACGATACCGGAGGTCCCGGACTGCGACATCGTCTTCGTGCTCGAAGACGACAGAGAGCTGGCCTCGCTGCAGTGGGACACGGCCTACGGACGGGCGGCGGGTGATTTCGACGGCAGCGGCACAGCCGTTGAGTGCACGAACCTAGTCGCCGGAGCCCTCGCAAGCTACAACGATAACGAGGGTATCCACGTGTTGGGCGGGGCAATGATAGACCTCTCCGGATTCAGCGGCCCGAGGGATCTGGCCCGCTGCTCGTTCACCGCGACCGGCGCAGTCTTGCGGCGCAACTTCACCGTGACCGTCATCGACGCCGCAGACACGAACGCCAACGACGTCCTCCCGCTGCCGGCCGTAGACATAAGCCTGGCCGAGTGCGAAGGGCCGACGACCACGACGACCGTGCCGGTGTGTGGCAATGGCATCCCGCAATCCGGCGAGGACTGCGATGACGGCAACGGCTCGAACACCGACGCCTGTCTGAACGACTGCACGGACGCTTCCTGCGGCGATGGTTTCGTCCGTACGGGCACCGAAGAGTGCGACGATGGCGGAGGCAACAGCGATGTGACGCCGGACGCCTGTCGTAGCGACTGCGCGCTACCCACCTGCGGCGACGGCGTGACCGACCCGGCCTTCGACGAGGACTGCGACGACGGCCAGGGAAACAGCGACGTGACGCCGGATGCCTGCCGTAGCGGCTGCACGCTTCCTGTCTGCGGTGACAGCGTCACCGACCCGACCTTCGACGAAGACTGCGATGATGCCAACACTTCGAATGAGGACGCCTGTCTCAATGGCTGCACCGACGCTTCTTGTGGCGACGGTTTCGTCCACGACGGAGTCGAAGACTGTGACGATGCCAACACCTCGAACGAGGACGTCTGTCTCGACGACTGCACGGACGCTTCCTGCGGTGACGGCTTCGTCTACGACGGAGTCGAGGAGTGCGACGACGGAAACACGGCCGACGGAGATGGCTGCTCGGCCGTTTGCGAGTTCCAAAGGGTTTGCGGCGACGCCAACGATGACGGCAAAGTCACCACCACCGATTCGCTCATCGTTCTCAAGGCCGCCGTCAACCCCGGTGTCGAGTGTCCGCTGATCGCCTGCGACGTGGACAACAGCGGCGATCTGTCAACGACGGATGCGCTCAAGGTGCTGAAGAAAGCGGTGGGCGCGGACATCCAGCTGGTCTGCCCGGTCTGATCGTCGCAGCCGCGCGTGCGCGCGGTACTATGGCTAGCGCACGCCCTCTCGGCAGTTCGAACAGATGCCGTAGAGTTCCATCTTGTGGCTGCGCAGATCGAAGCCGAAGCGTTCAGCCACCGACTGCTGCAGGCGCTCTATCTGCTCGTCCCCGAACTCGATGATCTTCCCGCATGAGGTGCAGATGCAATGGTCGTGATGCTGAGAGACGTTCTCGTACAAGGCCTCGGCAGCGCCGAAGTGACGCTCCTGAACGAAGCCGGCCTCGCACAGCAGCTTCATCGTCCGATAGACCGTCGAGAAGCCGATGCTCGGGTTCACCGCCTTTACCTGGCGATAGATCTCGTTGGCGCTCAGATGGCCCTTTACCTCGAAGAACCAGGTCGCGATGTCGTCGCGCTGACGGGTGGACTTTAGACCTCCCTCGCGAATGAACTCGCGGAACTTCTGGAGCTTGTCCATTGGTCAGGCCGACAGGCCCTTATCGACGGATTCGTCGCCGGGCAGAGCGCGACCGCCGATTCTTTGTCTGATCTCCGGCTCTATGTAGATGGCGTCCAGGTCGCGCTCAGCGAGCACTCCACAGAGAACCTCCGCGCGTTCGTGAGGCTCCGTGTTCTTGTCCAGCAAGACCACCTCTTTCTCATCCACACGGCACAGGCCGCTACTGACCGAGTAGCCGACCTCGCGCAGCAGCCTCTCCTCGCGGACCTCGAGTCCCAGGCCGGCAGCAATCTCCTTGAGCCGCTCGAGCAGCTCGTTTCGCTCCTCGACCTTCTTCGTCTGCTTCCGTGGACGTGAACGCTTCTGCATCGAGAGAAATTCTGATCGACCGGGGCTCGGAATGCAAAGAAGCCCGGACCGTTGCCGGACCGGGCTTCCACATGACCCTCGTATTTTCGTGCTTTATGGGGTGCTCAGGCCTCGCGGCTCTTTTCGTCGCCGTCGGCGGTCTCTTCGGCGGAGGCTTCCGCACTCGAGCCCGTTGCCTCGACCGGCTCATCCACGGCCGTCCGCCGCGCAGTACTCCCGGAGTTTCCTTCCGCGGCCGCGCCGTTGCCCATCTCCTCGCCGTCTTCGCTTTCCCCGTCTTCCTGCAAGCGCAGCTTGGCCACCATCTCCTCGAGCCCGTGAATCGTCTTCTCGAGGCGCGAGACCTCATTCTGTACGGTCTCGGACTGCCGTATCTTGTCCACCGACTTGCGCGCCGTGTCACGCAGGTCGTCCATCCGTTTTTGTGGGAGGTGGAACAGATCGTCGATGAACGAGCGCCCTTCGTCCACGGCGCGACCGCCTTCCTCGACCACCTCACGCACGCTATCGCCGGCCTTCTCGGCCAGCTCGCCGAGGACCTCGATGCCGCGGGAGGCGCGGTCGCTCCAGTCTTGAACCGTGGCCTCGCCGGAACGGATCAGCTTGCGCAGGAAAGGAACGGAAATCAGGTTGGTCTTGCGCTTCTCCTCCTCGAGGATGATCTGCGCAAAGGTCACGGAGGTGAGGTCGTCGCCGCTATCGTTGTCGATCACGTGCACGTCTTCGCCGTCGCGCACCAGCTTGGCGATGTCGTCGAGCGTCACGTAACGTGACTGCTGTGTATCGTAGAGCTTTCGGTTCGTGTACCGCTTGATCAGCCGTTCCTTGGCCATGACGCACCTCGCCTAAGTCGTCTTGGGTAGCAAAGGCCGACCCAAACCGCAAATTGCCGCAGCGTGCCATGGCGAGCACGACGCACCGCTCATGAATCTGGAATGCGGCCCTTCTCGGCCCCGGAGCCTATCCGCTTTTTCGAGTCGCGCGGGGCGGTTGCGGGGCGAGCGGGGGAACTCGGCGCCGACCCGGTCCGCCGGCCCGCCCCGCCCCTGGATTGCGTGACATTCCGGGCGGGCTATACAGTCCCGATGCGCTCTTTCATGGCTACCGCCGTGCAGATGAAGGCCGGCCCCGACAAGGGGGCCAACCTGGCCAAGGCGGCAGAAATGGTGACCGAGGCGGCCCGTGCGGGGGCCGAGCTCGTCGTCCTGCCCGAGGTCTTCAACTGGCGCGGCCGCCAGCGCGAGGAGGTCGAAAACGCCGAGCCTGTGCCCGGCCCCTCCACCGAGGCGATGGCGCGTCTTGCCCGCGATCTCGGCATCCACCTGGTCGCCGGGTCGGTGCTCGAGAGATCCGGCGACGCTGCGGGCGACCAGGAGGAGAGCGGCAACCCGGAGAAGTGCTTCAACACCTGCGTGCTGTTCGACCCACAGGGCGAACAGCTGGCCGCCTACCGCAAGATTCACCTGTTCGACATCGATCTTCCGGGCCGAGTCACGATCCGTGAGTCGGACACGCGCAGGGGAGGCTCGGAGCCGGTGTGTGTCGAGACCGAGCTCGGCCGCATCGGGCTCGCCGTCTGCTATGACCTGCGCTTCCCAGAGCTGTTCCGCCGGCTGGGCGAAGCCGGAGCCGAGATAATCGTCTTGCCCTCCTCCTTCACGGCGCCCACCGGCAGCGCCCACTGGGAGCCTCTGATCCGCGCCCGCGCCATCGAGAATCAATGCTACATGATCGCCTCCAACCAGTTCGGCGCCTCCAAGCACGGGTTCGCCGACTACGGCCACTCGCTGATCGCCGATCCCTGGGGAGAGGTCCTGGCCGAGGGATCCGCTGACAAGGACGAGAACGTGAGCGCTGCTCTGCAAGGCGAGCGCTTGGCGCGGGTTCGCGAAGAGTTGCCGTGTCTGACACATCGAAGGCTGTGAGTATCAAACCATTTCTCAATCTACTGACTGCCGACGAAGCCTACCGACACATCGGCCGTATGGGACCGCGCGGCAGCGAGACTATCGACCCGCGGCGAGCCGAGGGACGCGTGCTGGCCGAGCGTGTGTGTGCGCGCGACGACGTGCCCCATTTTTTTCGCGCCAACATGGACGGCTACGCGGTACGCGCTGAAGACACCTTCCAAGCCTCCGATACGTCCTCCACGCGCCTACGTCTGACCGGGCAGGTGGCAATGGGCCACGAGGCGACGACAACGCTCGAGCCCGGCTGCACCATTCGTGTATCGACCGGCGCAATGATGCCCCCCGGCTCGGATGCCGTCGTCATGGTCGAGTATACCGAAGAGGACGGCACGGATGTGCTGGTGCGCAGCCCGGTGGTCGCCAAGCAGCACACGATCGCGATCGGCGATGACATGCGTAGCGGCGACCTCGTCTTCGAGGCGGGCAGGCGGATGCGCGGCAGCGACGTCGGCGCATTGTGTGGGGTGGGTCTCACGGCCGTCAGCGTTCACCTCGTCCCCCGCGTTGGCGTCATCGCCACGGGAGACGAGATAGTCGAGCCCGGCGATGAGCTCGCGCCCGGGCAGGTGCGCAACGTCAACGAGTACCTCATGAGCGCAATGGCGCGGCGCATGGGGGCCATAGTGAACGATTACGGCGTGATCGCCGACGATGAGGCCGTGTTCTCACGCGCCCTGGAGACTGCTGTCGGTGAGTGCGACGTGGTGTTCATCTCCGGCGGCAGCTCGATGGGAACACGCGACCTGACGATGGCCACCATCGAAGGGCTGGCGGACTCGGAGGTGCTCTTCCATGGCATCGCGATCGCGCCGGGCAAACCGACCATAGTGGCGCGTGCCGGCAACGCGGCGATCATGGGTGTGCCCGGCAATCCGGCCTCGGCCGCGGTCGTCTTCGCTCTGTTCGGCTCCGCCATGATACGGGTCCTCGAAGGCGAGCCGCTCGAGCGCGTACTGATGAACCGTGCAACCGTACGCGCGTGCCTCGGCGAGGACCTGGCCTCCACGCCCGGCCGCGAGGACTACGTGCGTGTTCGCCTCGAGCCCGACGAGGGCCTGCCGCGGGCCATCCCGGTGCGCGGCAAGTCGGCCTCCATCTCGACGATTGCACGCGCCGACGGCCTGCTACGCATCCCGCTTTCGAGCGAGGGCATCGAGAAGGGCAGCGAGGTTGACGTGATACTGCTGGATTAGCGATGAGCTAGCCCGGGTCATTCAGGAGCGCTCGTCGCGAGAATAGCCCGGGCGAGGTAGCGATTGTGGCAAAGTTTCTGCAAAGAAAGCCTCTCGAGGAAGCGCGGCGCATGTTGCTCAAACGCGCCCGGCCTTGCGGTAGTGAGACCATCTCGACCGATGCCGCGCACGGAAGAGTGACCGCTCGGGCCGTGCTGGCCGTCCATCCTTCACCTCACTACCGCGCCTCGGCCCTGGACGGCATAGCGGTGTGTGGCGCCGACACGCTCGCAACGTCAGCCGAGCAGCCGCTAGTGCTCA
>PIVZ01001550.1 GCA_003354045.1 bacterium | reverse complement strand
CGCCTGGCCAGAGATGGCGAGCTGGTCGCCTACCGCCACGACGGTTTCTGGGCCTGCATGGACACGCTACGGGACAAGCATCGGCTCGAGGGACTCTGGCAATCGAACAGCGCACCCTGGAAAGTGTGGCAGGAATGAGCTCGCGCGTTCTTCTCACCGGGCATCTCGGCTACATCGGCACGGTCATGACACCGGTACTGCTGGAGGCCGGCCATGAGGTCGTGGGGCTCGACAGCGATCTCTTCCGGCAATGCACCTACGAAGCCGGCGGCGAGATCTGCAAGATTCCCACCATTCGGAAAGACGTCCGCGACGTTGTGCCGGCCGATCTCACCGGCTTCGATACGGTCATCCATCTGGCGGCCCTGTCGAACGATCCGCTCGGCGACCTGCAGCCGGAAATCACGACGGAGATCAATCACGCGGCGACACTCCGCCTGGCCATGCTCGCCAGGGAGGCGGGAGTGGCCCGTTTCATCTTCTCGTCGTCGTGCAGCAATTACGGCGCCGCCGGAGAGGACCTCATCAGCGAAACGAGTCCGCTCAATCCGGTCACACCTTACGGAGAAT
>PIVZ01000138.1 GCA_003354045.1 bacterium | reverse complement strand
CAAGCACATCGCGCCCACCTCCGGCGCCGATTACCAGTACGTTCGGATGCGGCCGAACATGATGAGCTACCGCCGCGACGTCCCAGAGCAGGTACTCAATTGACTCGAGGTTGCCGTCGAACCCAACGATCTGCGTCATGGCGTCCGCGTCGTAAAGCAGGTGGAGTTCATGGGCCTTCGTCCGAAGCCGGGAGCTAAATCCCCAACTTACGGGGGCGCGCATTCGCTGCATCGACTCTGCGTTCCCTCGAACTTCAACGCGCGAGAACGAATTCCACCTGGTTACAAGCGTCGAGCCGATCTCGCGACCCTTGGTGTACTTGAGGTCAAAGAACTGGCTACCCGCATTGACGTACACGGCAGCCAGCAGCGCGAGAACGGAAGCCGCCGTCAAAGCGCGTGCCGCCTTCGTTCTAGCCAGTACGAAGCCGCCCATCGGCGCGATCGCAGCTGCGACCAACAAAGCATTGGGCGCGCCGAGCCGGCCAACCAGCGGCGCCATCACCAGGCAGGCAACACCGGCGCCGAGCAGGTCGAAAAAGTACAATCGATTCGCATCGTCGGAGTTGAACGCAAGAATGTGAGCGATGATCAGCCCCCCGAGACTCAACGGACAGGCTGTCACGGCGAGTATCGTAAGGACGCGCCTCCAGTTGTCGGCCGTAGACTCGAGTCGAATCGGCGTATTGAAAGCTATATTCGCGGCGAACAACAGGGTCGCCGCGAACGCCAGCGATAAGTAAGGCGCTAGCCGCTGTACGTTCTGCTGTCGGAATACTCTCGGCAGAAGATTGACGAGAAGACCGCCGAGTCCAAGCCCGAGCATCGCCAGCGAAACAGCCAAGAACGAGAAGTGGTGGAACATGACCACCGAGAAAATCCTGGTCAGCAGCAGTTCAACCAACAGGATCGCAAGGCTGACGAGAAATATCCCGACGCCAAGAGCCGTACGCCGGTCGGTCAGATCGAATATCATTGCACGTCCCTGGAATGAACCGTCTCGGGTTTCCCGAAGGCTATCTGACCTTCTCGACAGTCTTGACGCCATCGACCTGTGACCCGTGACGTTGAGCCTCGATGCGCGCGCCGACGTTGAATCGGAAACCGGGGTCGTTGGCTTCATCGTGGCAGGTTCCGCAGATCTGGAGGATCACGCAGGAGTCGCACTTATCGCCCAGGCGCACGATGTCGCCGACTCGCTTGGCGTCGTCTTTGATGTGCTCCTCACCGGGGCCGTGGCAGGACTCGCATCCGACCTTCGCCAGGTCCGCCTGTCTCTCGACTCGGGCCTTCTCCGGAAAACCGCCGGGGCGCCCGAAGCCCGTGACGTGGCAGCGTAGGCAATCGGCGTCGGTCTCTTTTCGCTTCCTACGAAGGCTTTCGACGGAGCGGGCATGAGGACCGGCCGCCCAGGTGGCGTACTCCTGTTCGTGGCAGCTCTTACATGCCTGCGATCCCACTATGTTCGAGGTCGTGGGCAGCAGGTCGCGGGGCTTGCTTCGGCCCGCCAGCAGGCTCTCTCGCTCCGCGGCGCTGAGTTTCGCGATCGCAGCGTGCGAGATCTTGCCGAGGAAGCTTTCATAGTCGAAGCCCAAGGAATGCTTGGGGTTGTGGCACTCCTTGCAGAAGCGCCGATAGTCGCTCGGCTGCGGCTCGGCCTTGGCCTCCGGTGTGGTCTCCAGGTGACCACCGCCGCGCCCATGGCAGCTCTCGCAGCCGACGTTCTCCAAGTGCGCCTCGCGCTCGCCGAGAGAGTAACCCCCAGACTTCTCGAAGCCCACCACGTGGCAACTAACGCATTCGGGGTCGCGGTCCACACCGAGCGTGACCAGCGAGTCAAAGGCCGCCGAGTGATCGGTGAACTCCCACGTTGCGGTCTCCGCCGGGTGGCACACGGCGCACACGTCGTTTCCGCTGAAGCCCTCAGGATCAAGCAGCATGGGCACGTCGGTATTGGCCATCTGCGCCAGGTGCATCCGCGCCAGCGTCAGGTCGCGCTCCTCGTCCCAGCCTTGAACTCGGTGCACGATCCGCCCCTTCGCGTCGATCAACACGATGTCGGGAGCGCCGGCGAAGACCCGGTATGCATCCCTGATCTTGCGATCCGTATCAAGGAAGACCGGAAAGAAGTCGAGCTTCTCGGCTCGCAGGATCGCTTCCACGGAGGCCACCTTGTTCTGCAAGGAAACGCCCACCAGCACGGGCCGCGACTCTTCGGGGATCTGCTCGAGTTCATCCTTGAAGAAGCGCAGCGCGCTGTGGCAGTGAGGACAGGTGTGCATGAAGAAGACCAGCACCACCGGCCTGCCCGCGAGGTCTGCCAGACGGAACGGCTCACCTCCCCCCATGCGTCTTGCCTCGAACAGCGGCGCCAGCGGCCGCCGCTCCAGCTCACCGCTGGTCGCGGCCCCTGCTTCAGGAAGGCGCAGGTGTTCGCGGAGTCGGTTTTCGATCACAGCGACCGGGTCCAGCGCCTCGGTCTTGAAGCTGCCCATGGCCAAGGTGATGTAGCCCTCGGCATCGACACCCAGCACCCCCAGCGGCGACTGAAGACCGAGCCGCCGCGCAATGAGAGCATTCGAGTCGTCGAAGATGGGGAAGTCGAGTCCGAGCTCCTCGGCAAAGCTGCGCGCATTGTCCGGGCTAAGACCCATCGCCACGCCGATCAACTCAAAGTTGTATCGGCCTCGCTCCGACGCCACGTTTGCCATCGCCCGCGCGAACACCTCCGCCTGCTCGACGCCGGGATTGAAGCAAAACAGGATCAGACGCTTGCCGGTGAACGAGGAGATCGAGAGTGGTTCGCCCTCCAGGCTGCGGCCCTGGAAGCTGGGGAGTTGTAGCTCGTGGCGCTGGGTCGAACCTTGCCCGGTTCCGCGATCGGCAGTAGCTGCGCCGGTCGAGGCGGCCGCGGCTTGAGCATCGGGCCGGGTTCGGTTCGAGGATACATCCTCTGCCCAGGCCGAGAGCCCACCGAGGGGAAGCGCAAGAAGCAAAACGCCGAGCCGGAGAAGCAGCATGGCGGGCAGCATAAGCGGCGGCCCAAGGGCGAGCAAGGCGGCATGATCAGGCGGACACCTTTAACTGCCTATGATCCGAACTTGTGTAAGTGTTTCCAACAGACCGGCCACCCGGCGGCCGCTGCAAGTTAACGGACTGTCCAGATTGTCTCTTATCAGGCCCAGCGACCACCGCAGCCTACTTGGCGGAGGCGGCGTGCATCCTTTATTCCCATCCTTGACAATCGGACCGCTCGGTCAGTAATATCGGCCCGTCCACACGTCCGTGAGCCTACGCGGGTCTGAGTCGCCGCCTGATGACGGGTTACAGCCCCGCGGGTACAGGAGGAGAGATCCGTGATGACAGCAAGAAAGCGGCACATAGCGACAAACCGTGCTGCGGGCCGCTGCGTCAGGCGCTTCCAAGACGTGGACATTTTTCGTCTGCAACGTTCAACGTCCTCGATCGCCCGCTTGGGGCTTCTGATTACCTTGGTCCTGCTGAGCTTGCCGCGCACTAGCGCGCAAGCGTCATGCAATCTCATTCCTGTCGCCGGACGAACGTTTCCCTCGAGCCTGGGTAGTGTCGCAAGTCCAATCACGGCTCCAGGCAAGACTGTCCTTGTCACCGTCACCTCGTGCGACGCATCACCGGGCTTCGAGCCGATCGAGGCAGACAACGAAGTTACTCTAACCTTCGAGCCACCAGGTGGCGGTGCCATGACCAACGTAGTCGTCAATTCGCTTTCCTATAGCGTTGATGACTGCACACTTGCAGGCGGCAAGTGCAGTATCCTCGAGTTTGTTACGCCCGACACGACGGCCGATCTGCCTCCGGTCGGTCTCGCCGGGCCTGCTCGCATCACCGTCCGCGATGCGGGCAGTACGGTGGTCGCCGAGATAGCGGAGCTGTCGCAGCCGACTGGCTCATGCGACCGCGAGCCGGAGACCGTCTTCAGACAGTTCACGGTGCTGCCGCCCGCCAACGTGTTCGCCGATGTTGTCAGTGGTGCCGTAACCGAGCTTTTGGCAACCGTCGACGGAGGCAACAACCTTCTAGTACCTTTCGATTACTGGGGTGAGGGCATCAAATCCGTACTGGCGGAGGATCCGGGTTCCCCGGTGGCCATCTTCCTCGAAGGCGGTGCGGAGTTGCCGGCGCAGGGCGCCGGCGACCCGGACGGCATACTGGACGTCATTGCTGCGCAGCCGTCGCCCTTCGAGTTCGTGCGTTCGTTTACACTAGACGGCCGTCCGCTGCCGCCGCTGCTACGGGTTACGAGCGACGGCGAGCTGTTCGGAACGGCCGACGCCGTGGAATCCGTGCTGCGCTTCGCGAGCAACGATGGCAAGGGAGGGCCGAACCTATTCGATGTTACCGACCGCCTGTTTAGCGGACGAGGCCCTATCGTCATCGACACGGTCAATGTCGCCCGGAACGACCCGGTGCCACTCAAAAGCATTCAGGCATCGCCCGAGACGGTCGCTTTCGCGCGCAACGAGTTTCGCGAGGGCACGGATCTGAACCTCGATGGTGACATGATCGACCTGGTCGTGCAGATAGTGAACACGGAGACCGGCGAGGCGACCAACACCGGCAAGGCCGTGACCGAGGTGCCGAGTGGATTCTTCATCGCCCCGGCACTGGTGACGTCGGGAGAGTCTGTCGCATTCTTGGAGTCGGAGGTCGGCCAGGGAGACACCGACCTCGATCTAGACGGCGATACCTTCGACAACATCCTGCGCGTCTTCGACCGCGGCGGCACGGAGTTGACGGCCGACCCCGGCGCGGCGACATCGTTCGGGCCACGCATTGACGGACGCAGCCTCGCGATCTCCGGGCAAAGGGTATTTGCCCGCAACCCGGGCTCGTTCATAGAGGCCCACTTTGACGGCGTCGGTGGCGTTGACGGGCTGGCCAACGCCAGCGGAATGGCCGTCGCCCCCGACGGCGCGCACGTATACGCCACCGGTTTAAGCGACAATGCCGTCGCCGCGTTCAGCCGCAACCCGTCCACGGGTGCACTGACCTTCGTAGAGGCCCAATTTGACGGCATCGGCGGTGTGGACGGGCTGGGCTTTGCGGATGCAGTGGCCGTCAGCCCTGACGGCGCACACGTCTACGTCACCGCCATTGCCGATAGGGCGGTCGCCGCATTTAGCCGCAGCCCATCCACGGGTGCGCTGACTTTCGTCGAGGCGCTTTTTGACGGTGTAGGCGGCGTGGACGGGCTGGATACCGCCGAGGAACTTGCCGTCAGTCCCGACGGGGCGCACGTGTACGTGGCGGGTCGGGGGGGGCTCGCCGCGTTTAGCCGCGACCCGTCCACGGGCGCGCTGACTTTCGTCGAGGCCCAGTTTGACGGCATCGGCGGTGTGGATGGGCTGGACCGCCCCAACGCAGTGGCCGTCAGTCCTGACGGCATGCACGTGTATGTCACCGGCTTGAACGACAATGCGGTCGCCGTGTTTAGCCGCAACCCGTCCACGGGTGCATTGACCTTCGTGGAGGCCCAGTTTGACGGCATGAGTGGCGTGGACGGGCTGCTACAGGCCACCCACGTGACTCTCAGCCCCGACGGCGCGCACGTGTATGTTACCAGTAGTGGCGAACACGCGGTCGCCGTGTTTAGCCGCAACCCGTCCACGGGTGCGCTGACGTTCGTGGAGGCCCAGTTTGACGGCATCGGCGGTGTGGATGGACTAAGCGGCGCCATCGGAGTGGCCGTCACCCCTGACGGCGCGCGCGTGTACGTCGCCGGCGTGCTCGATGATGCGGTCGCGATGTTCAGCCGCAACCCATCCACCGGTGCGCTAACGTTCGTGGAAGCCCAGTTCGACGGCATAGGTGGTGTAGACGGGCTCCGCTTCGCCTACGATGTAGCGATCAGTCCCGACGGCGCGCACATGTATGCCACCGGCCGGATCGACAGATCGGTAGCGGTATTTCACACACATTCCTTCGCCACCGTGTTCGATACAGAGGGCACGGCCTTCCTACCGCAACAACCGGTTGGCGACGCGCTGACCGTAGCAGCCGAGCGAGCTGTTATCACGACGCCCGAGTTCGCAGACGATACCGACCGCAACGACGACCTCGACGCGATCGACCAAGTCGCTCAGCTCTACGATGCCTCGGTATCGCCCGAGCAGGTGACCAACCTCCGCCTTGCGGCGAGCCGGGTCGCGATATCGTCGCAGCTCGTTGCCTTGGCGGTGCCGGAGGGCAGCCAGGCCGATACCGACCGCAACGGCGACGGCGACACCCTTGACGATGTGCTCGCCGTGTTCGAGATCGGCACCGCGCCGCCGCCTACGGACATCGGCACTGCCGCCGACGCAGTCGGCGTGACCGGCACCACCGTCGTCTTCATCACCCCCGAGGCGGGCGAGGACGACACGGATCTCAACAACGACCTCGATGCCGATGACCGTGTCATCCGCAGCTATGATCACGGCACTGGCGCGGTGACGGAGATAGGCCAAGCAGCCGAGGAGTTCGTCTTGGGCGGCTCGCTCGTGGCGTTTCGAACCAGCGAGGCCGCCCAGGACAACACCGATCTCAACGACGACGGCGATATGCTCGATATGGTCATGCAGGTCTACGACCTGGCCACCGGCGAACTCATCAATACGGAGCAGGCGGCGATCTTGTGCAGCCTTCCGGGCTGCGTGCCGACGATACCGTACAAGATCAACGGCGAGACGGTGTCCTTCCTTACCGACGAGGTCGATCAGAGCGCGGACCTGAATGGCGATGGCGATATGGACGACATCGTTCTGACCGTGTTCAGCGTCAATAGCCGCACGAGCCAGACCCTCGATACCGTCGAGGACGATGCATCGACGCCGAGTCCGCCGCAGCTCGAGCTGCCGCTGTTTCCCGATGACGACGCAGGAGATGGCACGATCGTGTTGATCGAGGCGAAGGAGACGGAGGTAGGAGAGGCGCCGGGCACGGACATCAACGACGACGGCGATCTCGATGACGTGGTCGTACTGATCGCGGGCGATCGCGACGACGACGGCACGTTCGATGATTTCGACTCCTGCGTCGAGGCCGCCAACGACAGTCAGGTCGACGTCGATGGCGACGGCCTCGGAGACGGCGCCTGCGATCCCGATCCGACCGGACTGTGCGCGCCGGCGCCCCTGGTCGGTTGCCTGGTCCCGACCCAGCCTGGCAAGTCCTTGATCGCGATCAAGGATAACGCAAACGACGGCAAGGACGGCCTCAAGTGGAAGTGGTCCGAGGGCGAGGCGACAGAGCTTTCCGCTTTCGGCGATCCCGTAGATACGACGTCGCCGGTCTACGCGCTCTGTGTCTACGATGCCTCCGCCAGCGAGCAGCCGCTGATCGAGTCTGCGGTCCGTCCGGGCGGTGCGTGTGGCAAGAAGCAGAAGCCGTGCTGGAGGAGTAGCGGCTCGGGCCTCAGGCACAAGGACAAGTCGGGCGAGCCCGGCGGGATTCAAGCGGTCGGGCTCAGGGCCGGCGCGGCAGGCCGGGCCGCCATCAAATTGAAGGCCAAGGGTGCGCTTCTCGATCTTCCGAGCCTATCGTTGGATTTGCCAGTTACCGTTCAGTTCGTCGTCACCGACGGGGATAGCACGGGGTGTTGGGAAACAACCTACGGCTCGGCTACCAGGAACGACGCGGGTCGCTTCAAGGCCAAGGGGCCGTAGCCCGCAGCGCAGGGAGCCATGGCCTTTTGAGGTATAGGTCCGGTTGCTATAGCTCACCCAACGGGAGTATCGTGAGCTATAGCGACGTTGCTTATCACTCATGCTCTGGAACTGGCAACGGCCCGACTGGCCGAACTTCAGCTATGACAAAGAGATTCTGGCCCCTCTGGAGGCACGGTTTCTTCTCCAATCCGGTGAATTCACCGGGGCCTTCAGGCACGTCGATCAGAACGACCGTGACCTGCTGAAAATCGAACTGATCGGCGACGAAGCGCTGAAGACCTCGGAGATCGAAGGAGAGATCCTCGATCGCGACAGCGTCCAGTCCTCGCTTCGCCAGCAATTCGGGCTCGCGAGCGACAGGCGCCGTGTGAGACCGGCGGAACGCGGCATCGCCGCGATGATGGTGGCCTTGTACGAAAGCTTCGCAGATCGGTTGACGCACGAAACGATGTTCACCTGGCACGACATGATCGTGGGTGGATATCGAGGCACCCGGAGCGTCGCCGGTTACCGCACCCACACAGATCCGATGCAGGTGATCTCCGGCAGCGTCGATCATCCGCGGGTCCACTTCGAAGCCCCGCCGTCCGACCGCGTGAGGGCGGAGATGGAACTGTTCGTCGGATGGTTCAACGAGACCGCGCCAGACGGAAAGCGTGCACTGCCGGCATTGGAGCGTGCAGGCATCGCGCACCTCTACTTCGTGTGCATCCATCCTTTGGAGGACGGCAATGGCCGCGTCGGCCGTGCACTAGCCGAGAAATCGCTGGCGCAGAATTTCGGGCAGCCAAGCCTGATCGCCTTGGCCTACACGATCGAGCGAGAACGAAACACGTACTACGGCATGGTCGAAAGCAACAACAAAGACACGGAAATCACCGAGTGGCTGGCGTACTTCGCCGAGACGGTGCTCGAGGCCCAGCGCAATACACTCGCCCGCGTCGATTTCCATGTAGCGAAGGCGAGGCTATACGACGGCTTACGAGGCCGGATGAACCCGCGCCAGGACAAGGTGATCGCCCGAATGTTTCGCGAGGGTACAGATGGGTTCAGGGGCGGCCTGAGTGCCGAGAACTACATCAGCATCACAAACACCTCGCGCGCTACCGCGACGAGGGACTTGCAGGACTTGGTGGCCAAGGGCGCGCTCATAAAGACTGGAGAGCTTCGGTATACGCGTTATCACCTGAATCTTGCCGCCCAGCGCCAATGACTCTTACCCACACGATCAGCTCGGCGAGCCACGCTTCGTTGCGGATGGGTAAGATCGGTGACCGCCTTGATCCATCACGGGTGAGACGGTCACTGACGCAAACGTAGCGGCCCGCCGGGTGGGCAGAACCATCCTTTCGGGTGGTGTGGGGGGTCCTTTCGATCGGTAGTCTGAGTTCCTGATCAGCCGACTCAGGCTTCCGCGGGTGCCGCTGCCGACCAGGGAGGCCGGGCCCACGCTGCCACGAGGTCTCTGGCCTTGTGGTAGTTGCCGGCAGCGGCGCCCGCGGTAGACAGCTCGAGTACGACAAAGGAGGGCACCGCCGTGAACTATCTCGATATCGATCTCGGGCTCAGCGACCAGGAAAAGGAAATCCGCGGCATGGCCCGCCGTTTTGGCGCAGAGGTGCTACGGCCGGCGAGCATGGCCCTCGATCACCTGGCCCCCGGCGACGTGGTCGCGCGCGACTCCCAGCTTTGGGATGTGTTGCGCCAGGCCTACAGCCTGGGCTTCCACCTGCAGACCATTCCCCAGGAGCTTGGCGGCCAGGGGCTCACTGCGCGCGAGCGCCACATCGTGGCCGAGGAGCTCGGCGCGGGCAGCTCGGGGCTGGCTTTAGCTATCGGGGTGGCATCATTCCCGTTTTCTGCAGCGGCGATGACGGGCAACCAGGAGCTCATCAAGACCTACGTCGAACGTTTCGGCGCCGACACGGAAGCGAGGATGGTCGGACGCTGGGCCGGCACCGAGCCAGACCACGGCTCGGAAA
>PIVZ01001549.1 GCA_003354045.1 bacterium | reverse complement strand
CCTCCAGTTCATGCTCCGCCGCCGCGAGTTCGGCCTCGAGCTGGCGACTCCGCTGACGTAGACGCTCGATGCGTCCCGGCCCCGCCGCGATCTGCCGCTCGAACTCACGCAGTTCCCCGTCGACGCGGCTCAACGTAACCAGTCGCTGCTGTGTGGCGCTATCCATCGTCATCAGCCTCGCGGCAAGCTCCGTTGGACGAAAAAGGAGCATGCCACCCCGACATGCTCCTCTGCGACCCGGCGATCGAGACGGTCCTGGACCGTCGATCGCAGCTCCGGTTTCACCGGTCTTGACAGTAAATGGTGGGCAGGAGAGGGCTCGAACCTCCGACCCCCAGCTTGTGATGCTGGTGCTCTGCCAGCTGAGCTACCCGCCCACCTCATACATCGTCGCCCCGCGCCTACGGCGCCTACACGTTCCTCCTGGCCAGGCCGGCGCGGCCCTAGCTCATTCCGGTGGGCCCACTTGGATTTGAACCAAGGACCAACCGGTTATGAGCCGGTTGCTCTAACCACTGAGCTATGGGCCCACAAAGCGAGGCCGTCCAACGCTATCACGCGCTCCCTGGG
>PIVZ01001548.1 GCA_003354045.1 bacterium | reverse complement strand
TACGTCTACCGCCTGGACCTCCTTGCCGCCGAGTGGGCTCGATACCGGCTCACCGTGCTTGACCGATTGAACCAGGTCGTGCCACTTGCTCGCTGATGCGGGTCGCGCGAGGCCGTAGATGCCCGTCGGGCGAAGCGAGCAGATGTCGAACCCGTTGCCGAGGCCGTAACTGTGGATGAACTTCTCGATGGCGGCTTTGTGCGCGCCGTAGTGCGATGACGGCCAAAGCGGATGGGCCTCGTCGAGTTTGCGGTCGTCGAGGATGCGCTCGTGTACGGCACAGGTCGAGATGAAGACGAATCGCTTTACCCCGGCTGCGCGTGCCGCCTCGATGAGTCTGATCGTGCCGACGACGTTGCGCTGGACGAAGTCGGGTATGTCGCCCTCGGCGCCGCGGAATCCGGCGCCGGGTCGATCTAGCGCGGCGTGGACGATTGCCTCAGCTCGGTCGACAAGAGCGTTCATCGACTCATTGTCGGTCAGGTCGCCCGGAAGCCACTCGATTCGGTTCTCGACACCATCGAAGCCGCCGCGGTCGGACAAGGGCCGGTGCCAGCAGCGACAGGCGTGG
>PIVZ01000137.1 GCA_003354045.1 bacterium | reverse complement strand
AGCCGATTCGACATCAAGATTATTATTTGCGTCTGACATAAAATCTCCAAGCTCGCGTGTGTCTATGACTATTTCAAATCCGCGATCTCTTAAATCACCATCACCGCTTACGACGTCGACGGCCAAGACCTCTTCACCATTATTCACTTCGTACCGGAACCTGCTGCCTGATGCTGAGTTTGACAAACACAATTTCTAGGCTCGAACTCCGGGACAGCCGCCTGCTGCCTCGAAGATCTCCACATGTTTTCCCCTTTTGGCTCTGAGTAGGCCGAAGTGCTAGTCTCCGGCCCGCCGGACGACCTTGCCGACCTGCCTGGTCCTCGTGAGCCAACAGCCAGGCGGTCTACAGACAGATGTACGGGAATTGCCCCCGCTACTCGCGGCTCTTACCCGAGTCCGCCGAGGACGGGGAACAAGGGGTCACAAACATGAAACGCTTTCTCTATCTCGCAGGAACCATCGCCATCACGTTCGCCGCCGTCGCTGGGGCGGATACTCAACCCTCCTTGCTGGGGGCTGCTTGTGACTCGCCGGTTACCGAAGTCTCCAACAATGGGCTCGATGATGACGGTGACGGGCTGATCGACTGCTTGGATACGGACTGGAGCGCGGACGGCGTCGAGTTCGTATGTTCGCCATCAGGGAGCTACGCCCCGGCTTGTCAGCCGCTGCTAGACGACCCGGCCAAGATCAAATTCAAGGCCGACCCAAGGCTCGACTCTCTAAACTTGGCTGCGCGCGTCCTTCCGACGACCGCCGTGGACATTCTGAGCGAAGGCGTAGAGTTTAAAATTAGTAATATCAACGGCTGGATCTATTCGGAAATCGTCTTAGGCTCCTCCTTCCTCTCCAACACCAGGGGCAACAAGTGGAAGTACAAGATGAAGAAGAATGGCACCCCGCAGATCTTCAATGTGAACATCAAACAGAAATTCGACAAGGTGTTCCAGGCGGATAGTTTTATCGTGAAGATTAAGTTGGAAGGCGACCTTTCCAACGCGGATCCGGATGATCCGATCAACGAGCTTAACTCCCTCTACGACCTGGATGACATGTACATGCAGGTCACCCTCGGTGACGACGTCTTCTTCCTCGACACCACCTGGGAGCGCAAGAAATATGGTTGGTATCTGTCGGATAAGTACATGTCGACGCTGTAGTCGGGAGTTCCCCCACCGCGCAGATCACGGCGACGGCCCCTGCGGCTCTACGCCTGCTTCGCTACGCGGAGCAGAAACCCCGCGCAGCCGATCGAGGTCCCTTAGGCACTCCACTGCCTGGTTCCAACCAGAACTGCTGTGGGTCACCAGTCTTCTCGCCTGGCGCACCGTTCACAGACCGAGCGGGCCGACGAATCCGCGGTGTTGTTCGCCAAATCAGCCCGCGGCTCCTTGCTCCGCGTTCCACGGGACGAGACCCGAGATCCAGTGTGTGATCTTCTCCTCTTGGTCGTCGCGGTGTAGATGCCGTGGGGGCTGGGCGAACGTCGCGTACGGTGCGCAACGAATGACGATCCGATCTTCTTCTCTTGCCATCTTCTCAACTATGGGGCGCGCTTCTTCGCCCAGGGGGGTTCCCGACATCCGGCCGGCTACCGCCATCATCACGTCGACCACGCGCTTCGGGTCGTCGTCCAACTCCGCGTCGCAGTAGACTTGGAGGTAAGCGAACGGCCAGCGCTCGTCAAGGATGCAAAGGCTGACCTTCTTGTCGCGCTGCAAGACCTTCGCCTTCGTCCGCCCTCGCATCGTCGAGATGAGAAGGTAGTCGTCGTCGGTAGGGATGTAGTAGACGACCGACATGGCGGGGCCGTCGGCGCGTCGCGTGTAGCCGTATACGCAGGTTCGATGCGTTCGGACGAACTCGCGCCGCTCCGAGGGCTGCATATCGCGATCAGTGGGTGGGGCGTAGGGGTCGGCCGCCAGGGACAGTAGCTTCATTTCGACATCTCCTTGGCCAGGTTGATGCCCCCAGGGTAGCCCAGCTCGTCTATGTCGTAAATATTCAAATACTTGCCAGAGCTATGCCGTACGGGCATAGCTCTTCGGTGATGGATATTCGAGAGCTCGAGCAATTCCTGGCGGTTCTTGACCACGGCAGCATCTTGGGTGCGGCGGAGGCGCAGGGGTTGGCGCAACCAGCCCTCAGCCGACGTATGCGCGCGCTGGAGCAGTCCTTGGGCGTCCCGTTACTGGATCGAAGCGCGCGTGGTGTGACCGCCACGGTTTATGGTGCGCTGCTCGAGCGCCATGCTCGACTTGTTCTCAGAAGTCGAGAGAGGGCGATCGACGAGTTGCGATCGTTTCGCGACGGGATCGAGGGTCACGCGCGTGTTGGGGTCGGACCCGCCTTCGCGAGTCTCTTGCCTCGCGCGATCGAAGACGTGAGTGCGCGACGGCCAGGGCTCACCTTTGATGTCATCCACGGAACTTTCGATGCACTGGTTCGCGGTCTTCGTGTTGGCGAGATTGACGGTGCCTTCACGTTGATCGCGAGCGGCGAGTCTCATAAAGGGCTGGAGGTGCGTCCGTTAGTCCGCGACGAGGTTCTGGTTCTCTGCAACGGGCAGCACCCGTTGCGGCGCAAGCGGAAGCTTCGTCTTGCCGAGCTCGCGAACGAACGATGGGCGCTGATGAACCGACCTCGGTCTGTCATCGAGACGTTTCAAAGGGTCGCGGCTGAGAGAGGTCTCGAGGCACCGCACATCGCTGTCGAGACGAACTCGCTGGACCTTATCAAATCCCTCGTCATACGAGGGAGCTTTCTCAGCGTACTGCCTCGCGGTGCTGTTCTGGCTGACTTGGAAGAAGGGCGGGCCGCGGCGTTGGCTGTCGAAGACCTGCCTGAAGTGATGTCGGGCTTCCTGCACCGCAATGAGATCTTACCTCCCGCAGTTGACCTGTTGCTCGATGAAGTCGGTTCGCAACTACGTTCGCGTTAGCACGCGCGTCGGCGAAGCCGGGCGGCCTCTCGACGGTGACCTCGGCGTCACCTCGAGAGTGGCGAGTCGGGGCGGGTCGAAATCCGTTGCTCACCTCAGGTAGCGAGCACCTCGCGCAGCCGATCGAGGTCCCGTAGACATTCCACGGTCTGGCTCCAACCAGAACTGCTGTGGGTCACCATCTCTCACTTAGCTTCATGTTCCCGACAGGGTCGGGCCGTGATGCTATTTCCTCCGGAGCAGCCGCGAGTAGACTTCTTTGCGGTGGGCAACGCCGATTACGTAGACAACAATCTCGGTGGCATGGATCTCGTAGATGATGCGGTAGTTTCCTACGCGGATGCGGTACGCGCCGCGCCTTCCTTTCAGCCTCTCGGATTGCGGCGGTCGGGGTTCTGCCGGGAGCCCGTCGAGGACCGATCGCACCTGGCCACGTATCTTCTTGGGCAGGGCACGGATCTCGCTCACTGCTTCTCGATGGAGAAGCAGCTTATAGGTCTTTGCGGACATCGGCCCAGTCGACCCAAGGGCCGTCACGTCGCTCGTCGATCAGCGCAATGTCTTCGGCGTCTTCCAGCCAGGCCGCGATGGCTTCAGCCACGACGGCCTGCTGTTTCAGTCCGTGCGCCTCACAGAAACTGTCGAGTTCCTTCTTCAGTTCATCGTCGATGCGGTGTGTGATGGCGGCCATTGCAGTATCGTACGCCCGCGCGCAGTCTTTGCAAGCAAAAGCTTGCAAAGGGCGGTGCTAGGCGTCGAACGCACTCCGGAGCCGATCGAGGTCCTGTAGGCATTCGACGGCCTGGTTCCAACCAAAACTGCTGTGGGCCACCACTGACGTGACACTGCTTTGGAGCGTTCTTGCGACTTAGGCCGCTTTTCGTCGCCGCGAGGCGCGGTCCAAATCCCACGTCGCCTGCAGGTTCATCCATACTTTCGCGGTCGTGCCCAGCGCCTCAGCCAGATCGAGGGCAGCGTCGGCGGTAACGCCCCGCTTGCCCCGGATAAGTTCATTTAGACGGGCGCGGGTCCAGCCTATCTTCTTGGCAAACTCAGTCTGCGTTATGTCGGCCGGCTCGAGAAACTCCTCGAGGAGAATCTCGCCGGGGTGAAAGGGGTTCTTGGGGCTCTTCACTTTCTCAACTCCAGGTCCGTTCAGTGATAATCGACCACCTGAACATTCAACGCCGTACCCGACGACCAGCGAAAGACTACCCTCCATTGGTCGTTGATTCTGATCGAGTGGTATCCCTTCCATTTGCCGTGCAGCGCTTCCAGACGGTTTCCGGGAGGAACGCGAAGGTCCTGCAGGGCCGCGGCATCTCAGCCAGATCAACGTCCGTCCCTCGAGTCAACCGTTCGCTTGACCGCAACTCCGACGGTGTGAGATGGTGCCCCGAAGCCTGAACGGGGACAGGCCACTGCTTCTTCCACTTTGCGGGCTGGCCGGCAGTCGCGCATCTGTCTTAGGCTGCGACCCTCTCGTCGCCGGCCTCTTGCGGGAATAGATGGGGTAGGCGTCGAACTCTTCGACCTGCCCGTCGGGCTTCAACGGGATGAGTCCGCCGGTGGGTAGAGGTCGGGGCTTCCTTAGTGCGGCGCGCGGCGGACAGAACGGAGGGAACACGGCATGAAGTTGCATCGATCGTTGACTCTTGCCTTGGTCGTCGCTTGCGGATTCGCGGTCGGAGCCGACCTCGCCGAAGCTGCGAGTAAGTGCAAAGCGAAAGTTGACAAGAAGACGGGAACGATTTTTGTCTCCGCATCCACCATCACGGGCACCGCCCTTTGGGGCAAAACGGCGGGAAACGAGACCAACGCTTTCGTGGACCCAGGTGGTTGTCTTGGTTCCGGTAAGGTCAACAAGTGCCTGATCGGTACGGCGGGTACCGATGCCGCAAAGACCCCGCCGGCGGGCTGCGAGATTTTCGTTGCCGACGACGGTGCTGAGGATTGCTCGGCTTTCATCAAGGGATGCACGCCGCGCAATGCCGACAGCTACAGTGTGACGTTGTATCCGCCATCGGGGGGAGTTGTGTCCTCGGTGGGAGATTGGGTCGATAGCGTCGTTCCAGTCGGCACCGGCGCGTTTTCCATCAATTTTCAAAGCGGTACATTCTCCCAGCTCCCTGGCTGTACAGGATCCGTGTATGCGGCGGGGTACGCAGGGGAAGTCGCATTTACGGCTGACGTCGCGGCGAATGACGAGAATTCTGCGTTATTTGCCGTCTTCGACGAAAACGGAGCCGCGAGCGATTGCAGCAGTTTAGGGGTTGTCGTCTGTTATGGCACCATGACCTGCACGGGCCGCTAGCCGATTCGAAATCTCACATGAGCGGGGCCGGCGTTCCAAGTCGTACGTCGGCCCCTGACTCCCGTCCTTGCGAACCATTTAGTGAGCAGTCGCCCCATGCTAGGTTCCGCCCTGGTCAGAAGTGGTGCGGTCACGATCGGCCACGGGGGAATGCGATGCAGGGTGTTTTGAGAAGCCTGGGAATGAGGCCCGAAGCGGTCTCCTACAAGGCCAAGCGAGCCGTTGTCAGCTCGTCGATGCGGACCATGGGGGCGACCTTCGAACTCGTTTCGGAGAAATGCCCCGAGCTGCAGTCGGAGCTGGGCGAGTGGGAAGACGGGCGAGTAGTCGGGCTGGGCGTGCTGCCTGACGGGCCGGCGATTTCGCTTGTCGCGGAGCAGGGGCGGATCCGCTTCCTTGGTAAGGGGCTGCAGAATCCGACCATCAGCATACTGTTCAAGAACATGGACGCGGCGGCGATGATCTTCGGCGGCCAGATGGGGGCGCACATGGGCTCCGTCGAGCACCGCGTGATCCTCCATGGCAACCTCGTGCACGCGATGCAGACTGTGCGGGCGATGAACATCACCCAGAAGTTCCTGATGCCGACCATGCTGCTCAACCGTAACACCAAGCGGCCGGTACGGCTCAGCGGCGCCGAGCTCAGGATCAAATCCCGCGTGTTGGCGGGATTGGTGCCACGACTCGTTACGACATTCAGGCGCTAGCCGAGGGCTACCAGTATACGCGGCCGGTCTACGACCCGGTGCACATGAGACAAACGGAGCGATAAGACCATGCCGAGCTACTATGAATTCTCTTGCCCCGTGAAAATTCTCTGTGGGCACGCTGCGCTGCCCAATCTGCCTTACGAGCTGGAACAGCTAGGTGCGAGCCGGCCGGCCATCGTGACGGACGAAGGGGTGGTTGCTGCCGGTTTGTTAGACAAGGTAACCGCGGTGTTCGAGGGATCGAACTGCGAGGTCGGCGCCATCTACGACAAGACGCCGCCCGACTCCAGCATCACCACCGTGAACGAGCTCGCGGCGCTGTACAAGGACAAGGGATGCGACAGTCTGGTGGCAGTCGGCGGCGGCAGTGCGCTCGACACCGCCAAGGCCGTGAACATCGTCATCTCGGAGGGGACCGGCGATCTCATGCAGTTCCAGGGCGTAGACAGGCTGACCAAGCCGGCGAAACCGCTGGTGGCCATACCCACCACGGCAGGCACCGGCTCGGAGGTAACGGCTGTCGCGGTGATCACCGATCAAGAGAGGGACGTGAAGCTGCCCTTCATGGACAGCCGGCTGTTCCCGCACGTTGCCATCCTCGATCCGGCCATGACCGTTACTCTGCCGCCCAAGATCACCGCAGCCACCGGCATGGACGCGCTCACGCACGCTGTCGAGGCCTTCTACTGTCTGGGCAAGAACCCGGTGTCGGATGCTTACTCGGTTGCCGCCATCACTCTCATCCGCGAGCACCTGGTTCGTTGCGTCGAGGACGGCTCCGACCCGGAGGATCGCCTGGCGATGGCCAACGCCGCGCTGCTGGCCGGCATATCGTTTTCCAACTCCTTGGTCGGGGTGGTCCATTCCCTGGCCCACGCCTGCGGTGGTGTCGCCCACGTGCCCCACGGCGTGGCCAACAGCATCCTGCTACCCGTAGGAATGGAGAATAACCTCGACAAGGTCGGTGCCGTGATAGCGGACCTCGCGCCGCATCTCGGCGCCAAGGTGAGCGCCGGTGCCTCGGAGCGCGAGAGAGCCGAGGCGGCCATCCAGGCGGTGCGCGATCTCGGAAAGCGCTTGAGCGAGCTGTGCGGACTGCCGACACGCCTGAGCGATGCCGGCGTAAAGGAAGATCAGCTCGAGGCCATAGCCAAGACGGCGATCAACGACGGTGCCGTCACCTACAACCCGGAAGAGATCACCTACGAGGACGCCCTGCGCCTGATCCGCCAGGCATTTTGACCTTTTCCGTCGTCGCGCTCCCCGGGCGCTTCGGCGCTACGCGCGATGTCTTTGAGGCGAACGGCCATCCAATTGACCCGGTGCCGCCGGGTCGGATGAAGCCTTCTTGTAGACCGCGACCAATCCTGCGACTATGACTGAAATGCCGCCGCGCTGACCTGTGCATACTTGACCGGGCGGCATGATTGGGGGGCGGTACGGCGACTCGGGAGGACTCCATGAGGAGAACCGACGGCAACGGGAAGCGTTGGTGCGCGGGTGCTGCGCTCCTACTAACCCTTCTGGTGGCGATCCACGCGACGGCCGGCTTCGGACCGGGCGGCGGCGAATTCCCAATCAACACGTTCACGACTGGCGACCAGTTCGGTTGGGCGCGGGCCATTGCCGCGCAGCCCGACGGCAGTTTCGTCGTCGTATGGAACAGCCAGGGCGTCGATGTGCCGCAATATCCCGGCATTGCCGCTCGTCTCTTCGACGAGGCCGGGCAACCGATCGCAGATGAGTTCCTCGTCCATAGCTACGCCACGGACTTCCACTTCGCGCCGACAGTCTCGGCGGCCACAGACGGAAGCTTCGTCGTGACTTGGCAGAACTACTACACGGAGGGGTCCGGCTACGGCATCGTCGGTCGTCGCTTCCAGAGCTCCGGCACTCCTATAGGTGACCAGTTCGAGCTAAACAGCTTTACGACCAACTGGCAGCGCTGGCCGGATCCCTCGGTGGCATCCGACGGCTCGTTCGTCGTCGTATGGCATAGCTACACGCAGGACGGATCGTACTATGCGGCGATCGGCCGGCGGTTCGACTCGGCCGGCTCTCCCGCCAGCGCAGAGTTCCGCATCAACGACTTCACGACGGCGAACCAGCGCTACCCGAGGGTGGGCCGGGCGGCCGACGACAGCTTTGTCGTCGTATGGGACAGCTATGGCCAGGATGGCAGCAACTTCGGTGTATTCGGGCGTCGCTACGCGTCGGACGGTCAAGCGGTGGGTGGCGAGCTACAGGTCAACACCTTCACGACGGGGGCGCAGCGCTATCCCTTCATCGCTGCGCGACCCGACTCGAGCTTCGTCGTCGTTTGGGAGAGTCTAGGTCAAGACGGGAGTGGCTACGGCGTGTTCGGACGTCTTCTCGACAGCACCGGTACCCCTAGCGGTTCGGAGTTCAGCGTCAACAGCTTCACGACGAGCGTTCAACGCTACGGGAACGTGGCGGCGGATACAGACGGAAGCTTCGTCGTCGTCTGGGACAGCCTGGGGCAGGACGGCAGCGGCTACGGGATCTTCGGGCAGCGCTTCGCGACCGGCGGGACCAAGCTGGGCGCCGAATTCAGAGTCAACACCTTCACGGCCGGGAATCAAGACTATGCGACGAGTATCGTCCGAACGGCCCCAGGTACATTCGTGGTGGCGTGGCGGAGTGCGGGGCAGGATGGGAGCGGCTATGCGATGAGGGGACGTTACCTCTGCCAGGACGACGATGACAACGGCATCTGTAATGCTCTGGAGACCACGACGACGAGTACGACCTCGACGTCCACTTCTACCACGACGACATCAAGCAGCACTACGACGACCTCCACGAGTACGACGACGACGTCATCGACCACCACGTCGACCACCACAACCACCTTGCCCCCGTTGTGTGCACCGGTGCCTTCCCAGCAATGCAGAACGGGCGAGGCCGGTAAGAGCCCGCTCGAGATCAAAGCCAAGAAGCCGGGCAAGGAAGTAATCAAATGGAAGCTCAAGAAAGGGCAGGCCTCCGAGAAGGCCGATTTCGGGAACCCGGTCACCGAGGCGCCCGAGTACGCGTTTTGCCTCTATGACAGCGGCGTCGGCGAGCAGCCGAGCTTTCAGGTGACAGTAGAAGCGCAGGGCGTGTGCAATGACGACCCGTGCTGGAAGGAGAAGACGACGTCCTTCAGGTACAAGAACAAGAGCGGGAACGCTGCCGGAGTGGCCGAGGTCAAGTTCGAGGCGGGACCAGACCGCGAGGCGCGGCTCAAGTTCAAGGCGAAGGGCGTGAATTTGGTGGTTCCATCACTGCCGCTGCCGGATGGGACGATAACGGCACAACTTGCGGCCGACAACGGCACTACGATCGAGTGCTGGCAGGTCGTATACACGGAGCCCAAGAAGAACGACGGCACGCAGTACAAGGCCAAAGGCCCCTGAGGGCTCAGCCTGGCGATGTGCTCGGCCGGAAGATCGAGCGACCCTCTCGCGCTCCCTCGGTAAGCAGGAGGCCTTCGCCGCGAGGCTGCGTCTCAGAACTGGTCGCGGCGCTCTACCGATACCGGTGCTCGCCGCCGTCGCAGGTAGAGCACACTGCCGAGCATCATGATCGACATGAAGATGATGCCCCACTCGGAGAGCGTGGGGATGGCCACGCCCGCTATCTTGAAGGCGTTCCGGCCGCCGCTTCCGCTCACGTAGGCGCTAGTCGCATCCGCTGCGACGGAGAAGCTGTATGGA
>PIVZ01000136.1 GCA_003354045.1 bacterium | reverse complement strand
GAGACGGTGATCCCACGCTCTGCAAGGAGATCCTCGACGTCGCGGAAGCTGAGTGAAAACCTATAGTACAGCCATACAGCATGACTGATGATCTCCGGCGGAAATCGATAGCCGCGGTACCTGGATGTTGGATCTTTCACCTGGCCATCTTGCCGATCGCTCGCTGAAGTTGACAGAACCTTGCGGAGCGCTACAAGGCCGCGGGCAAGTACGCGAACTGCCAGGCAAAGGCATTCGCCAAAGGCCACAAGGAGAGCTTCGACGACTGGACCAAGTTCAACGAAGGCTTGGCGAAGAAGTGCCGGCGGAAGTATGCGGCGACCTGGCCAAAGCTTGAGAAGAAGTACCCTGGGACTTCGTGCGAGGGCGAACGCTTTGTGGACAACGGAGACGGCACGATCTCCGACAACCTCACGCAGTTGGTCTGGGAGAAGAAGACGACCGATGTCGACAGCGGGACGAACGCTTCGGACCGTCACGATGTGGACAACGAGTATGACTGGAGTGCCGACACCGATTATGACGCAGACGGCCCCGTGTTCACGGACTTCCTGGAGAACCTGAATACGACGTGTTTTGCAGGGCAGTGTGACTGGCGCGTGCCTACGATCAACGAGCTGCAAACCATTCTTTTGCCGGAGACGTACCCGTGCGCACCGACCCCGTGTGTTGATCCGATCTTCCTGCCTACGCAGTCGTACAACTACTGGTCGTCCTCGACGTACCAGGGCGGCCCCGCGGGCGCGTGGCTCGTGACCTTCTTCAGTGGATACACGAGCGCGCTCAACAAAACGCACAGCTCCTACGTCCGTGCTGTTCGTGCCGGCTCATGATTGATTCGCGGGGCCTCGGGTAGACGCATCGAGCAAAGCCCTTTTTCGAACCGGGGGAGCAAGAGGGCACCAGTACACAAGCACGAGGCCCCCTGGGGGGTATTACCTCTCGGCTACAGTCAGCCAGCAACACACCGCGAAGTTCGAAGGCCGACTAGCACCGTAGCAAGCCACCCCTGGCAGCCCCCTCCCCCCGCCGTCTCTGCACCAACGAGCCGACGACATCGGCAACATAGCGGCGCCCTCCGGCTGCCTCCCTACCTGCACGGTCAGGTTGCGTGCCTTTCTTCAGCCAGAAGTACCGAGACGGTGACAAGAACGCGACGTATGGGCGCAGTCTAGAAGCTGGCCTGCCCGTCCTTGGAAGCGGCCACGCGGCGTCGCCCCTGGTTTCCCTCCCGCTTCGCAATAGGCTCGCAGAGTGGCAGATCCCGCTGGCCATCGTTGCGGGCTGCGGAGCGAACCTATTCCACAACAGAACACGAAAGCTTGCGCCATGCTTCCCCAGCGCTTCCCCCGGATAATCCGCCCCTTGGGGCCGTCCTGTAAGTACCTGAAATCAAAGCGCGCCCGGCAAGATTCGAACTTGCGGCCCCCAGATTCGTAGTCTGGTTAGTGCCCTTCCCAAGGCTTCCTAACCTACCCCAATACACCCAAAATATGCTTGTTTTTAAGGGGTAAACGCGTTTTCCCTTGCGCTCTGCTTCCTACTGAGTACCTTTGATTACGACCCCTTTGCGTGGTCATTACGTGGTCAGTCGGATGTTTTGCGGTTATTGCGTAACCGCCCGAAACACTAGGAGAAGCAGTATGAAAGCAAGAATAACGGTGCGGAGCGTAGAGGCCCTCAAGCCTAAGCGTGGACAGCGTCAGAAGCTATGGGACGACCAGATCCGGGGCTTTGGGTGCGTGGCCATGCCCTCCGGGCAACGCCGCTTCGTCCTCTATCGCCAGGTGAAGGCCACTGGCAAGCGCCGTAGCTGGCCCCTGGGCGAGTTTCCAGCAGTATCACCGGATCAGGCCCGTAAGAAGGCTCTGTCCTTGGTGGCACAGATAGCGGACGGGCAAGACCCGATGGCCGATACTGGCAGCCGGGGCAGTGTTCCGACCGTTCAGGATCTCTGGGACCGCTACCTGGAGCATATCAAGACCAGGACAAAGCCCCGCCCCAAGAAGCCGCGCAGCATCGCTGAGGATGAGCGCAACTACAGCAACCACGTCAAGTGCGTGCTCGGTGATCGACCCGTGGCCAGTGTGATGCACGACGACGTTGAGGCCCTGCACGCGGCCATATCGCGGCAACACCCAGTGGCCGCCAACCGAGTCCGCGCCCTGGTCTCGGCCATGTTCAATGTCGCCGAGGTTCCCAGGGTGAAGGGTGAGCCGCCATGGCGCACACCGGGGACGAATCCGGCACGGAATGTCAGGAAGAACCCGGAGCAAGGCCGCGAGGGTGAGTTGTCCCCAGCCGAGTTGCAGCGCCTCGGCAAAGCCTTGGCCAACTTCGAGGATGAGACGCCCACGAAGGCAGCCGCCATTGCCACACACGCGTCAGTCGTGGCGGCAATCAAGCTATTGCTCTATTCGGGGGCACGGAAGTCCGAAATCCTCGAACTGGAGTGGAAGAACGTTGACATTGAAGGTGGTCGGCTCGTGCTGCCCAACAGCAAGACCGGGCGAAAGGTGATTCACCTCAATAGCCAGGCCGTAGCCGTTCTCAACGGTATCGAAGGTGACCGCGTGGGATACGTGCTCCGCGGGGCAAGGCCCGGAAAGCATCTCGTCAACCCCTGGAAAGCATGGAACCGCATCAGGAAAAGCGCCGGAATCCCTGACGCTCACCTGCATGATTTGCGACACACATTCGGATGCACTGGCGTTGGCGGTGGCCAATCCCTAGAAATCATAGGGCAGCAGCTAGGACACAAGAGCACGAAGACGACCAAACTCTATGCTCGCGCGGCGACGAATCCTGTCAGAGCGGCGGTCAATGAGGTTGGCGACGCTCTTGAAGCCGCCTTAGAAAGCGGAGAGCCGCGTCTGAGAGCGGTCGGCTAGACAGCCTGCCGTGGCTAGGGTCGCTCCCGAAGAGCCGGAACCGTGCCGGCGCGCCACGGCTTTTTTCTACGGCGAGCATCGAACGGAGGTGCTCAAATGGCTCCACAGCATGCCGCGACGGGCCCCGACGAGCGCGCCCGGCTCTTTCGGGAATACGTCGAGGCCGACCGTTTCCTCTGGGACGCCCTCCATCAATTGCCGCCGGATGTGCTCCCTCAAGTCCTCACATCTCTTGCTGAAGCAGTCGATCTCGTTTTCTTTAAGGCCATACCAGGCCACGTTGAGCACATCGCCGGCAAGAAGGAATGCAAGGCATTCTATGCGCAGCTGAAAGGAGCGGCCTCGAAGCTGCTGACCAAGCTTGAGCAAGTCTCGGACCGGGGCACAACCATTGGAAGTTCACTGCGAGAAGCGGCGATTGTTGCTACCAAGGGTGCTGGAGAAGATTCCTTTGCGACTACAATAGCCGCTGTTTTCGAGGGCCCCGGCCTAGTAGACACCAAGCGTAAGCAACTTGAACAACTAGTGACGTGGGCGGATGCTGCACTAGCAATAGCCGGACGGCAGCCCGACTCAACAGCCAGCAAAGAAGACTACCACTGGATGATTAGGCTGTTCGTCCCAGTATACGAATCTGTTTTCGAGACGACTGCGACTGCCTACTACGACGGCATAGAAGGAAATAGAGAGACCGGTTTCGTCATTTGGCTGCTGGGCCTGTTCAACCATTTCGCCCCACAGGAGAGCGTCACGGCCCGCACCATTCAAGCTGCGTTGAAGAGCCTGCCGGCGAATAGATAGCCTGCCTAACAGCCAGGGGAGGGAATTTTCTTTCCCGGATCTGGCTGCCCGCTTTAGACCATTAAATGCTACCTAGTCCTTACGGACGACAGAACGTCCGTTCGTGAGGTACTGATATGAAACAGACAGACAACGGGTCCGCTGCAAGGGGCATCCTCTACGTCTTGGACAACCTCGCCACCGAGGGCCGGCTTATCACAGAAAGAGAACTAGCTGACCTATGGAAGTGCTCGCGCAAGAAGCTTCAGCACGACCGAAAAGCCAGACGAGGAGTACGGTATCTCAAGATAGATGGACTCGTCCGATACGATCCTGCCGACGTAAGGAAATACCTGCTCTCAGCGCAGCGCTAGGACTGTTAGATGATCCGACCCGAGACTATAGAGCACGTGCGCCAGGCCGCCGACCTGCCGGCCATTGTGGGCCGTTACACGAGCCTTCGCCGCTCCGGCCGCGGTTTCCAGGCGTTGTGCCAATTCCACGACGATCATGACCCGTCGTTGTCCTTGTGGCAGGGCCGGGACGGGTGCTGGCGTTTCAGGTGCTTTGCCTGTGGGGCAGCCGGCGACAGTATCGCGTTTCTCCAACGAACGGAGAGCGTGTCTTTTCCCGAGGCCGTTAGATACCTCGGCGACCTCACCGGCATCGACACGGGCACGTCTGTAGAGCCGAACCAAGCTCGGGTCCGCGAGTACGAGCAACAAAAGCAGTGGCGGGACAAGGTTCGCTCGTTCGAGGAATGGCGCAGCGAGGCGTTCCGCCACTACGGCCGCCAGCTCGATGCCTGCGAGGAGCGCCTGGCCTTCTGGTCAGATATCGCCAAGACCGCCTTCGAGGCGGGCATCGAGCATGAAGAGTCGAGCCGCTGGCTCGGCCAACTCTACGACGAGCGCCAGTGGCTCGAATACCGAATGGCCGTGCTGCACGAGGGAACGCGCCAAGACCAATTGGAGATTTGGAATGATGAATGGATCAAATAGCCGCGAAGCACTGTCGCGAGAAGCAGCGCTGATAGAAGAAGCCGAGCGCGAGGCAGGGCAAACGATTGCGGAGACGCTCAACCCGAACGACGGGAACGATTCTGCTCAATCTGCTCGCTTTGCTCACTCTGCTCAAGACCCCCCTGCTCCCATGGATGAGCAAACTGAGCAGAGTGACATTCCAGTTTGCTGGGCCACGGAGCTTGAGTCTCCGGCCGATGTCGAAAGCCTTGCCCTGTGGGGGCCGTTCATCATGCGTGGGAGCGTTACGTTGCTCGCGGGGGTATCCGGCCTTGGCAAGACCACTCTCGCCTACGCCCTGGCTGTCCACGGTGCCCAGGAGCGCGATTTCGGAGGGCTATCCTTCCCAGCCGAGGGAATCACCACACTACTCGTGGACCTAGAGACTCCCGACGCGTTACGCAAGCCGAAGATCGAGAACGTGGCCGACGGAGAGCCGCCGAAAGGTGTGGCTTTCTGGGATGCTACAGAGCCTGTCAGCGAGGGAATGCTCATCCGTGCCATCCGGACATTCAAGACCGATCTCGTAGTGATCGACACGCTGTCGGTCGCGTTCCCGGTCCAGGGCGAAGACGACAACGCCGCAGCTACCGAACAGATGGGACGGCTGAAGCGGCTCGCCTATAAAACGGGCGCGGCGGTCGTGGCGATTCACCACATCGGGAAAACCGAAGCCAAGGAAGGCGTCTATCTCCCGCGCGGCGCATCGGCCAGACCTGCGGCTGCGGATATCGTCGTAACGATGACTTCCCATCTAGAGCTAGCGGATGTGATCACACTACGTCTAGAGAAAAGCCGCTACGTGAACTCGCAGGCCTTGCATCTTTGCAAGGATGGCGAAGACACCTTTACGCTCGTGGAGGGCATCGATGAACACTGCGCCAGCAAGACGGAGAATGCTGGGCGGATGTTGGAGCAAGCATTGTATTCCGCCGGAGAGAATGGGCTTTTGCTCAAGTACATTCTCTCGGAAGGAGAGAAAGAGGGATTCTCGTCGGCAACTATGCGACGTGCGCTGGAGGCGCTGATGAACACCGGCAAGGCAAAGAAGCCTGAGCGCGGCCTCTACCGGCACCACAAGTTCTGCCCATCTGCTCACTTTGCTCATGGACAGGAAACACCCCCCCATGAACAGATTGAGCACATTGAGCAGAGTGAACAGAAGAGCGGCGACGAGTGGCAGCAAACGTGAGAACGGCGGCACAGCTTCTGCGGCACGCCGAAGGCTACCGCACCGAGTTCGAGGAGCGCGACGGCACTCTTTGGGTGAGACGCGGCGACCGCCTCCCGCCCGCTCTACTGGCCACCGTCCGCAAGCGCTCAGCGGAGATCGTCCCCCTGCTTGCCACCCGCGAGAGGAGATTGCGTCCAAACGAAGCGGTGCTGATCCAAACTGACGCTCCTACGGGCTGGTTCTGGGTCTGCGGCAGCGAGGTCGCCCGCGACTGCGCAGAGATCCAAGCCAGTGAGTATCCCGCAATCTCGCGCGACGAACTGGCCATCATGCGGAGACGGCCCGTCGAGGACTGGCCCCCCCTGCTCCAGTGCGTAGACGTGCTGCGTGGCCGTATCGTTGCTTGAAGCACTTACCGCCACCCTCGGGTGGGAAAACGGCTGAACCGCCTAGCACTTAGCCTGAGAGCCGCACGCCTACGCGGGCCGCCCGGACCACGGCCCAATTCGTCTGCGTTTCCTACACTTTAGAGTCGGCGACAGATACATGGGGCGCAAGTGATTCGGGGACCCGCGTACGATAGAATGCTGTAGCACGATCTGATCGTGCAGCAGTAGAATGTGACAGGATGAGCGGGACGCATCAGACACGACCGAAGACGCCCACGGCGGATTTTCCGTTCGACGAACGCAAGGCCACCGCGGCGGCTGCCTACCTTCTAAGCTTGGAAGACGGCTGTATGAAACACCTGCGCCTGATCAAGTTACTGTATCTGGCGGAACGAGAGAGTCTGAGACGATTGGGTGCACCGATTTGTGGGGGAAGGTACGTTTCAATGCCGCACGGGCCGGTTATAAGCCCGGTCTACGACTTGGTAAAGGCCGACGAAGAGTCGCGCGAGAGTCCATGGTTGAGGCAGATCAGAGTAGTCGCCGACCATAACGTGGAACTGTGTCACGCCCCTGAGTTAGGACCACTTTCGATGGCAGAGATGGAGATTCTGCGGGAGCTGTCTGAGTATTTTCGCGGTAAGGATCAGTGGGAGTTACGGGACTACACGCACGACAGCATTCCCGAATGGCAAGAAGTGGAAGGCACATCGGCGCGGATTGATCCCGATGACATTCTAGACGCCCTGCGGCTGCCGCCCGATGAACGGGAGCATATCCGGCAGGAGATACGCGAAAGGCAGCATTTCCGCCGACTGTTCACGCAGCGCTAGCCGTATATCCTCTTGTCCTTCAAACCCGGCGACACCTTTATCAACGGAGACACTCCCGAAGTGCCACGGCATCTTTGGATTGTCGTTTCTCGTGTCTTGCCAGCCACCGAACAAGTGCTTGCGGTCAATGTAAGTAGTTACAATAGCCGACTTCAAGAAGACCCGACCACTTTGCTACGGGATGGAGATCATCCCTTTATCCACCATCTCTCCTACGTAAACTACAATGGGGCCAGGCTGGTGAACCTCGGCGTGCTTGAACAGCTACTAGACTCTGGCGACGTTTGGCTGGGACAGTCCGTAGACGCGCAGCTCCTGTGGCGTGTACAGGGTGGCTTCGCCACGTCGCCTCGTGCAAGGCGGGAACACGCCAAGTTGCTGCGCAAGCAGGGCATCCTCCCAAGCTAGCTCCCCAGCATTGCCCTGCCGCCCCCTGATCCTCCTTGATGCTTGGCACGGGTGCCGGCTGCCGGGATGGGCGGGCCTAGCCCCCACCCGCACACCAGCCGCCCCCAGCGCCCCCTGCGCCACACCAGCAGAGATACTTGTACATGCATGTAATGTGTGCTCCACGGCCATTTTCGGGCTTGCTACCGCGGGTTTTCGTTCGACCGGGGTGGCGGCCGTTTGGCGTGCATTCAGCGCGCTTCCAGCCTGTTGATGCGCCCCCTTCGATCATTGCATTTCTGCAAGGTTTTCCCTGAGTATTCAGAAGGTTAGAGGCATTACACCCGACCGGCCGCCTCTACCATCGTGACGCCAGCAGCAGCGAGCTACAACGACCAGTACTGTCGCTTTTGGCGTGAGGTGCCGCGGGGCAGTATGTTTACGGGCGAGGCGTCGTCGTGCGGTTGGTGCTCACGCTGCTTGTTCTTCTCTTAAGCATCCCGGCGGTGCTCTTCGCACAGTGGGTGCCGCGTATCCCCGGACCACCACCCGTCCCGGGGCTACCGCCGATCTCAGGAGGATCAGTTCTCGCGGGGAGGCTCGTCGGTACAGCCAACGTCATTGACGGCGATACCATCGAGATTCACGGAAAGAGAATCCGCCTCCACGGCATCGACGCGCCGGAGAGCAACCAGACGTGTGAGGCGGACGGCAAGCCATACCGCTGCGGCCAGCAGGCGGCATTGGCACTGGCCGACAAGATCGGCCGGAAGACGGTCACATGCGAGCCGCGAGGGAAGGACCGCTACGGACGAGTCGTGGCTGTGTGCTCTCTTAACGGCAGAGATCTACAAGCGTGGCTCGTCGCGGAAGGATGGGCGCTCGCCTACCGGCGGTACTCGATGGACTACGTAGACGAGGAAGAGGCCGCCAAAGAAGCGAAGCGGGGCATCTGGCGGGGGCGGTTCGTGAAGCCGTGGGAATGGCGGCAGGGAAAGCGCATGGATGAGGCGGCCGAAGCGACTCCGTCTCGTGGCTGTACAGTCAAAGGGAACATCTCATCGAATGGGGAGCGAATCTACCATGTCCGCGGAGGGCGGGATTATGAACGGACGAAGATCAGTACCGAGAAAGGCGAGCGATGGTTTTGTAGCGAGCGTGAGGCGGTGGCTGCGGGGTGGCGTGCCGTGCGGCGGTAAGACTGCAACTGTGGCCGGCAGGAGACCCTCTGCGGTCTGGATGCTCTTCGCAGGGGCCTTAGTTGGGCTTAGCGCCTGCGGAGCGCGGCAAGGCGTTGAGGAGGCCGTCGTCGGGCGAACGGATGCGGCTGTCGAGCAGCGAGAGGCGGAGGCGGGGCGCGCAACCTACACGGGTGACGCGACGACGGATCGTACGGCTTTCGAGGAGGTTTGGTATCGCGCGCAACTAGGCAATGCAGAGGCGGAGTACAGCGTAGCTCTGGCTTATCGGGGCGGCTTCGGCGTAGATCAGGACGATACGCTGGCGACTCAGTGGTATCTCAAAGCGGCTGAGCAGGGGCATCGCGCCGCCCAGGGCGAGCTTGGCGAAATGTACGAGAACGGAGTCGGAGTACCCCGGAGTTACACGAGTGCGGCCGAGTGGTACAGCAAGGCTGCAACGCAAGGGCTCGCGTCCGCGCAGTATAATCTTGGAAGGCTCTATCAGATCGGCTCGGGTTTGCAGCAGAGTTACGAGAGTGCGGCCGAGTGGTACAGCAAGGCCGTCGCCCAGGAACTAGCAGCGGCCCAGTACAGCCTCGGAACCCTGCACCAAAACGGCAGCGGTGTCTCGCAGAGCTTCACAAGAGCTGTCGAGCTGTATCGAAGCGCGGCGAATCAAGGCTACCCACCCGGACAGCGGGCTCTTGGGGTAATGTACTACACCGGCGTTGGGACGCTTGCTGACCCGGAGCGCGCTACGGGTTGGTTTCGCAAGGCCGGCGAGCAGGGAGACGTCCTCGGCCAGGTCTTTCTTGCCGAAGCCTACTCTGAAGGCATCGGCGTCCAAGAAGATCACGTCCAGTCAGCGTATTGGTACGGGCAGGCCGCGACCCAGGGGCACGTTGTCGCGCAGTATCGGGTTGCTGGGATGTATGAACGTGGGGAGGGCGTAGATCGCGACATGTTTCTGGCGGCGAGCTGGTACCTGAAAGCCGCACAGCAGGGCGATATCGACTCGCAATACATCGTAG
>PIVZ01001547.1 GCA_003354045.1 bacterium | reverse complement strand
AGTGAATTCTATGCCTCGATCGACGAGGTGCGCACGCGCCTCGCCGGCGAGAAGTACATTTGCGACAACAACATCGCCACGGTCGTCTACCTTGCGACCATGCTCGGAAAGCCACTGCTGGTGGAAGGGCCCGCCGGGGTGGGAAAGACCGAGCTGGCAAAGGTGGTCGCTTCCAGCCTCGATCTGCAGCTGATCCGCATGCAGTGCTATGAGGGCATCGATGAGGCCAAGGCGCTCTACGAGTGGGAGTATGCCAAGCAGCTTCTCTACACGCAGATCCTCAAGGACAAGATAGGTGAGGTGACGGCGGGTACAGAGACGCTGGCGGAGGCGGTCGATAAGCTGACGGCCCAGGACGACGTGTTCTTCTCGAAGCGCTTCATACTGCCGCGGCCGCTGCTGCAGGCGATATCTTCGGCAAACCCGGTAGTTCTGCTGATCGACGAGATAGACAAGGCCGATGCTGAGTTCGAGGCCTTCCTCCTCGAGATACTGAGCGACTTCCAGGTCACCGTTCCCGAGCTCGGGCCCATAGAGGCCCAGCCCATCTCGATTGTCGTCTTCACCAGCCA
>PIVZ01001546.1 GCA_003354045.1 bacterium | reverse complement strand
AGAGCGCGCTGCTGGAAGCGTACGGCATTCTCGAGACCTTCTTCCACCCACAGCACCCTCGAACGGTGGCGGCACTACAACCACTCATCGCCCTCTACGACGACTGGCACGAACTGGAGCCTGCCCAAGGCTACGACGCCAAGGCAGACCAGTGGCGGGCGAAGCTGCCCGAAGCCGAGGCGCAGAATGAGCCGGATTAGCCCACCGAGAATCGACACTTCTGTCTGGCCGTTCACGCCTCGGCTTGCTCGAGCCGTACCCCCAACAGCTCGTTCGGCAGATCCATCATCCGACGCAGCAGCATTAGCCTGACGATGGACTGATACGAGCATTCTTTCCGACAGGATGAACAGGCGGCGATCGGTGGCCTTCCCGACCTGGACCACATCGACGAACCCCAGCAGCAGGCGGCCGGGACCGACGATGCGGCCGTGGCCCCCAATGCCGCTGAATCTGCCTTGGCGCTTTGCTTGGCGCGAAACGGCACTGAACAGCTCAATTCGATGCATCTGGATTCAGCGGCAGCCGAAGCAACAGCCCCAAAACCCCAAAAAACGGCCGGAATTGACCAA
>PIVZ01001545.1 GCA_003354045.1 bacterium | reverse complement strand
AATCGCACTTTCCATGTGCATGGGCAGGGGCTCCAGCACGTGCAACAGGAAAGTTGTCCCGCCCTCGGCGGTGAGTTCCACCCCGTAGCGGAGGACAGTGTCGGAGAGTTCCGAGAAATCGAGCGGGATCAGCACGCGATCGAACTGCGGCATGCCCCCATTATGCCGCGTGACCCGTGATTTCGGCCAGTGATCGCGGCAACCGTCTGGATACATTATCAATATGAGCCCTCCGCCCCCGGAGCCCCCCAAGCCGCGCGACTCGCCGCTGTCGAGCCGTATCCCGCTCCCTGCGCCGCCGGGCGACCACATTTTGCGGCGCGAGGCGTTCCTGGTGCTCTTCTGCGCCGCCTTCGCCGCCACCGTGTTCCTGATCTGGAGTTGGATCGACTACCTCGCCGAGGCGTCCTTCAAGGATTCGAACCCGGACCTCTACGAGTCCATCATTATTCTCAAGGACATCCTCGGGCCGTTCCTCACGGCGTACGTGGCGGCCCGGCTCTACAGTTCCGTCGTCCGCTCCTACGAACGCCAACTGCACGGCCACCGCCTGCTGCTCGCGCACATCCTCG
>PIVZ01000718.1 GCA_003354045.1 bacterium | reverse complement strand
GCGACACCTGTGGCAGACGTCTTTGCTGCGACTGGGGCAACATCATTACGCGTGCCGACGGGCATACTCGCGTTGCTGCACTCGGCTACGGCAACCAGAGCCGTATCGGTCACTCGGTCGACGTGGATGTCCTGGCCAATGACTACGCTTTCTGGGGGTTCAACGGCGGCTCGCCGATGCTCCCGGTCTGTCCGGGCCACGAGATCAGCGGCACCGTAGAGGCCGTCGGCCCCGCGGGCGGAGACTGGAGCGTGGGCGCGCGAGTGACCGTCGAGCCGGTGGCCCGCTGCGGCTCCTGCACGAGCTGCACGGTTGGAAACTACCATCTGTGCGAGGCCCTGAACGTCTACGGCGTGAGCCTTCCCGGTGGAATGGCCGACGAAATCGTCGTTCCTGCCTACACCTTGTTCGGGCTGCCCGACGGCGTCGATTTCGAGCTGGGCGCGCTTACCGAGCCGCTGGCCGTCAGTGTACACGCCGCGCGCCTGGGCGGCGTTGGCCCGGGCTCCAGCGTGCTCATCCTCGGCGCCGGGACGATCGGTCTGCTTGCAGCCGCCGCGGCCCGCCACCTCGGAGCCGAGTTCGTAGCCATCACCGCCCGCTACCCCCACCAGCGCGAGCTGGCCGAAGCCCTGGGGTGCGATCAGGTTCTCGACCCCGGCGAGTTCAGCTCCGTAGCACGACGGCCAGAAACCGTGATCGAGACCGTCGGCGGCGACGCGTCTACCGTTGCCGACGGCGTGCAGGTCGTCGCGCGCGGCGGCACCGTCGTTATCGTCGGCCTCTTCGCGAAAGCCCCGCATTTCGATCCCGTCACGATGTTGATCAAGGAGGTGCATATGGTGGCCTCCATGATCTACAACCGCCCGGGTGACGAAGCCGATTTCGATACCGCCCTGGACATCCTTGCCGCACGCGGCGAGGACCTCCGAGCGTTGGTCACACATACCTTCCCTCTCGTCTCCGTTCAGAAGGGATTCGAGGCCGCCGCCGCCAAGCGCGACGGCGCGGTCAAGGTGTTGATCTCCCCGCAAGGGTGAGTCGCGCATACGACGTGTGTCCGGAACTCACACGCGTAAGCCGCACGCATGCCCGACGCGTGCAACTCGCACGGGTAACCTGAACACCTGGCGCGTACGTGTAAGACCCGAGAGGTGGCTCACCCGCGGTCGTTGGGCGGGGCGGGAACTTGCTGCACCGGCGCACTCCCTCGAAGCGGACGACCCGGCACTAGATCCCAGGGAAGGCCGCGGCGCAGCCAGATGCGAACCGACTGGCGAACAAACGCCGCTCTGTCGCTACGCCGGTAGTGGCGAGAAAGCCAGATGGTGTTGTGGGCGAAGCCGGCGCGCGACCCCAGAACGACGTCGGGCAGCTTACCCTCCTTCTGCGGCCTCCATTGCCCATGCTCGTGTATCCTGGTCATGAAGTGCTGGCGCACACGCCAGGGAAAGAAGCCGTACTCACTGAAGTTGCCCTTGCGATTCATCGCCAGCAAGTGGGGGCATCCGATCGCGTAGACCGTGTAACCCGCGTCGATGACCTCCCCCACGGCGGCCGCCACGCGACGCTGGTCGGCCAGGTGATAGTTGTACCTCGTTTGGATGGTATTCGAGACGATATAGACGGCGGCGGCCACGGCCAGCACGGAGGCCGTCAGCTGGAAGCCTATCGACTGCCAGCGCCGCTCGAACCAGCCCAGCGGCCACGCAACGGTCGCTCCCGAAAGAACCGCGGCAAAGGGCAGCAGAACGAAGCGGTCAGGATAGCCCTGGTAGTCGATGAACATGAAGGCGAACGCGGCATGGCCACTCACCAGAAAGCAGGCCGCACCCGGCAGCCGGCCGACGGCGGCTAGTGTGCGCCGAGGTCGGACTAGCAACGCCGTCCACAGCGAAAGGACGGGCAAGGCGGCCACGATCATGACGATAGCACGGGGGCGCGAGAGCACCTTCAACCACAACTGCCTCTCGATGAAGGCGGCCACCGTAAAATCGCGGGCGGGTTTCAGACCCCAATCCAGCAAGTGATTGAGAGTGAACAGGAACGGGTGGGGGGCTTTCGGATAGCTGGCCGGAAAGACGAGACTCTGAAAGAGTTGCTCGCCGAGAGCGCCGTGCCAGAGGAAGTAGGCCTCGTACAGCGCTACCGTCGCCAACGCCGCTCCCATCAGCGCGCGAAGGTCGCGCCAGCGCCGTTCGCCATCGAGTAAGGTAACCAGCGCCGCAGCGCCGAGAATGATCAGCGCCGGCTGCCACACGAGGAAACAGGCCGCCGCCATCACGCCGAGCGCTACAACTCTGCGATGGGTCGCAGCCAGCAATGCGAGGATCACGAAGAAGACCAGGAAGACCTTCGGC
>PIVZ01000717.1 GCA_003354045.1 bacterium | reverse complement strand
GCCTGAAGGGCGAGGAGTCGATCGCCGAGCTGTGCCGCCGGGAGGGAATCAGCCCAAACCTCTACTACAACTGGTCCAAGGAGTTCCTTGAGTAAGCGGTCATTTGTCGACGCCTTCCCCCCTCCTCGCATTCCGTGTACAAAGGGAGCCGGGCACCACGACGGTGCTCGAAGTGAATGTTGATCCCGAAAGGAGTAGCGGATGCGAGCGTCGACGAACGGCCGTGTACGTCGGAGCGCTACGGAATGGCGAGAGGTTCTCTCCCGTTTCCAGGCGAGTGGTCAGGGACCGAGGGCATTCTGCCAGATCGAGCAGCTTGGCCTTGCGAGCTTCATGCGGTGGCGACGGAAGCTGAGTGCCGTTGACGCGGAAGCCGGTGATGCGGAAGCCGGGTTCGTGGAGTTGACACCCCCACGCGAGACCTCGACTGGCTGGGCGCTGGAAGTGGAGCTTCCGGATGGATGCGTCGTTCGGCTCCGAGGATGATGCATGCTGGCCTCGCTTGGGGTGCGCAGGATCCTCGCCTGGCGCGACCCGGTCGACATGCGAAAGTCGTTCGACGGCCTGGTTGCGGTGGTCACGAATACGTTGGGTGAGGATCCTCTCTCGAACAGCCTTTTCATCTTCATCAATCGTCGAGGCAACTACCTGAAGTTGGTGTACTGGGATCGGACCGGGTTCTGCTTGTTCGCAAAGCGCCTCGAACGCGGTCGCTTCGCGCTTCCCGGAACTGAGAAGAAGCAAGAGTTGAACGAGCAGATGTTTCGGTTGATTCTCGATGGGATTGTGCTTGGAAGTGCGAGCCGAATGCGGTAGAAGAGATGTATGACGCACGAGCAACAAGCAGCAAAGATGAGTCAGGACGAGGTCGTTTCCCTACTCGTCGATCGTGATCGGCTCCAGCAACAAGTGGAGTGGTTCAAGCGTCAGCTCTTCGGTTCGTCCTCCGAACGTCGCGTGATCGATCCCCTGGGACGTCAACTCACACTGGGCGAGACAGCCCCGGCACAACAGGTGCCAGAGGACTCGGGAGTTGCCGTCGAAGCTCATCACCGTCACCGGCGACACACGCGACTCGACGCGGTACAGGACGAGAACGCAATCCGATTCGATCCTGATGTTCCGGTCGTGCGGATCGATGTTCCTCCCGACGTTCCAGCTGCCGAGCGCGACGCCTACGACGTGATCGACGAGAAGGTCACCCGCCGGCTTGCCCAGCGCCCCGGAGTGTACATCGTTCTGGAGTACCGGCGTCCGGTGCTCAAGTACAAGGGCGATGGGGAGGAGTCGATCAGCTGTTCGGCGGCGCCCCAGGCGGTTCTCGAGAAGAGCCTGGCGGATGTGAGTGTTCTGGCGGGACTGCTGATCGACAAGTTCATCTACCACCTGCCGCTGTACCGTCAACATCAACGCCTGGCGGCCGCGGGTGTGCATCTGAGTCGGGTCACGCTGACAAACTGGGTGCACCGGGCCGCAGAGCTCCTTGAGCCGATCCACAACGCGCTGCTCGGCTCGATCCTGCAGGGCGACGTGGTGGCGATGGACGAAACACCTCTCCGCGTGGGACCGAAGAAGAACAAGCCACCGGGCCGAGGTCGAATGCAGACGGGGTACTTCTGGCCGGTGTACGGGGACCGGGACGAGGTGGCGTTTCCGTTTGCGCCCACGCGTAGTGGTGCGGTCGTGCGTGAGGTGCTGGGAGAGTACGCCGGAGTTCTTCTGAGTGATGGCTACGAGGTCTACAATCGCCACGCCGAGCGGATCAACGAGCTCGTGCACGCCCAGTGCTGGGCGCACACCCGACGTGGGTTCGTGAAGGCGTCTGAGATCGAACCGCGGCTGGCGGATGAGGCTCTGGATCGCATCGAACGGCTTTACCAGGTGGAAAAGCGTTTGCGGGAAATGAACCTCTCGCCGGAGAAGGTGCTGGCGTACCGAGGCGAACACTCGAAGCCGATCGTCGAAGAATTCTTCGAGTGGCTACGGGCGATGTGCACTGATCACGCGCTCCTACCGACAAATCCCTTCACGAAGGCGATGAGCTACGCGCTAAAGCGGGAAACCGGACTCAAGGTCTTTCTTGCATATCCCGGCGTGCCGATCGACACGAACCACCTCGAGCGAACGATCCGCCCCATCGCTTTGGGCCGGAAGAATTGGTTGTTCTGCTGGACGGAGATGGGCGCTCGGTACGTGGGGATTGTGCAAAGCCTGCTATCCACTTGCCGCCTCCACGGCGTCGATCCATACACCTACCTGGTCGACGTGCTGCAGCGCATGGAAACTCGTTCTGGGCAGCAGGTTGCACTTCTTATCCATCGGCTCTGGAAGGAGCAGTTTGAGGAGGACGCGCTTCGCTA
>PIVZ01000716.1 GCA_003354045.1 bacterium | reverse complement strand
CGCCGCGCCGAGATTAAGTCTATTTAGTCGAGAGCGACCGTAGGACGGTCGCGATGTAGGGTCTGGCGCAAGTCCCGCGCCTCCACGGGAGGGGCTACGACGCGCCGCCTGCCACACGCAGCCCGCCACTGAGCATGGCCGCGGCAAAACCGGCTGCTTTGTCGATCTCGGCACCGGGTTGACCGAGCAATGAGATCCCCAGCTCGACGACACCGGCACGAAACACTACGGCGGCATAATGCAGGTCGCCTCCCCGCTCGGACGCCCCCTCCGTCAAGCTCCCTATGTCCGTGCGTAAAGTCTCCAAAACCACCGCCAGCGCTTCATGGTCCACCAGAGACCGCACCAGCGGCAGGTTTCGCTTGATCAACATCGAGCGCCCTTTGTTTCCGGTGAGCCCCGCAAAGAACGCCTGCGCTGCCCGTCGCGCAAAATCTTCCACGTCGCTCGCTTCGCCGCGGACTTTCTTGAGCCCGGAGAGTAGCTCGTCGGCAAGCCGTTCGAGCAGTTCCTCGAGCAGGGCGTCTTTGTCACGGAAGTAGTTGTAGAACGTGCTCGGCGTCATCGCCGCCCGGCGCACGATATCGCTGACGGTCGTGTTGTCGTAGCCGGTCTCCGTGAAAGCATCGAGACCCGCGCGCAGCAGTCGGTCGCGCTTCTCCGCTCTATTCTGATCGTGCTTGCTCACCTGGGTTTATCCTCCACGGTGGTTGGCTCAACGCACCGCTGGAGCCCGCAAATGCTCCGCCGCCCCTCTATGTTTTTACACTACAACGTGCTCGCATCTCCAGCCAACGAATCTGCATTGCACAATTGTCTCCGCTCGCCGCCAGAGGCTCGGCCGTATTGACAGCGCCCCATACTGACACTAATGTCAGCAACTGACGTGAATGTCACCCTCGCTAGCTCGGCACCACGCAGGAGTCGCTCGGCCACACGGAAGCGACTTCGCAGCAGTGCCGTGCGGCTGTTCGCCCAAAGAGGGCTCCACGGCGTCACCAGCCACGAGATCGCCCGTGGTGCCGGCGTCGCCTCCGGTACTTTCTATCTACACTTCGCGGACAAAGCGACTCTATACCAGGATATCGTTGAAGATGGGGCCTCGCGGCTCGCCGCGACCATCGCCAAGTCCTGTGAGAAACCGACCGAAGTTGCCGCGCTCGTGCGAGCTGAGGCTGTCGCCGTAGTCTCGTTTGCCGAGAAGAACCAACATCTGGTCCGCATCCTGTTCGGCAGCAATGCACGAATTACGGGCGCCTGCGCGGAGGTACTCGACTGCATCGCCAGCACATTCGAAGCGGCGCTCGAACGCGCACGAGCACAGGGCACGCTGGCCGATGAGCTGGCCCCTGCACCGACTGCGCAAGCTCTGGCTGGGATGACGGCGCGGCTCATTCATTGGTGGAGCCAGGATCCGAAGAGGGCCTCGCGCGACCAGATCATACGATCGTTGGTTCGCCTGCAGCTCTGCGGATTGGGCGAGAAGCGGTAGCGGGCCCTGTAGCGTCTCGCAGCGCGGCGAAGAAACCCCCGTAGTCGTCATAGTCGCTCACCAATGAGCACGCCCCACCGTCTTTCAGCTCATCCCGGCGACCTCCAGAGGCGACGCCCAGGAAATCGATGCCGAGTTGCACGGCAGTTTCCACGTCCCAGTTCCTATCGCCGATGTAGACGACCTTACCGAAGCTTCTCCCACCAGCCTCGCGCAGGGCCCGCTGCACGGCCATGCTCACGACCTCGGCCCTGGACAGGCCGTCCTCGGCAAATGCACCGACGTGATCTCCGGCAGCAATGCCGGCGGACTCGAGCTTCATCATCCCCGCTCGCCGCCAGTTGCCACTGGCCAACGCGACTTTCCACCCACGTTCGCTACCGACGCCGGTGAGCGCAGCGGAAGCGCCGGCCACCTGGCGGTAAGCGCCGGGGTTCTTCTCGAGAGCCCGCGCGAGTAGGTCCAGGTAGTGGCTCTTGACCGTTTCGATCTCGCCGGCGAGAGGATCGCGGCGCCACGCACGCTCGAGTACCTCGCGGGCTATTCCTGAGTCTGTGGAGTGCGCATACCCCGAGAGTCGGCGATCGACCTCTTCGAGTCCGTAAACCTCGGCGAAAGCGCGAAAGAAAAGACGGGTTCCGAGACGGTCTCCCAAGGTAAGGGTACCGTCTATATCGAAGATCGCCAGCTTCAACGGGCTGTTATGGCGCCGCGCAACCCGGATCGAACCAGCGTGCGACCCGGCCCGTCCGCAAACCGCCGGCCAGACCGATGCGACCGCCGATGTAAAGCGCTGCAGCCCCGTCCGGGGATGCCACAACGGCCGTCACGGCATTGTTGACGCCGCTCTCGAGCGCCGACCATTTCTC
>PIVZ01000715.1 GCA_003354045.1 bacterium | reverse complement strand
CGGCCAACGCGGTTCGGGCGAGAACCTCGGCGGCGGTCATGACACCCTGGCCGCCGACGCCGGTCGTGAGGATGTTGGTGATCTGTTGCTCGCTCACGACTTGCTCGTCGCCGCGGTCTTGACGATCGCATCGGCACCGCAGGGCGTGCAGCAAAGCCCGCAACCGGTGCAGGCGCTGCCGTCGATGGCCACGAAGGCCAGCTCCGTTTCCTGACCGTTCGTCTTGACCTCGGTTGCCCGGCGCGTGACCGAGATGGCGGGACAGCCGATCTCCAGGCAGTTGCCGCAGCCGGTGCACAGGTTCTCGTCTACGCGGTAGGCCGGGTGCGCATCGTAGCAGTCTATCAACACGCAGGGGCGGTTGGTGATGACGACCGAGGGCTCATCGGCCTGAAGCTCGCTGCGCAGCACCTTGAACAACGTGGGCAACTCGTATGGGTCCACCTCGCGGATGCGCTCGGGCCTTATGCCCAGCGCTTCGACGAGCTTGCGGAAGTCAACGCGCGGCGCATCGAGGCCGTGAAGGTCGCGGCCGCTCCCCGGATGGTCTTGGCCTCCGGTCATTCCGACGGTGCCGTTGTTGAGTAGTAGGATGGTGACGTTGCCCTGGTTGTAGGCAATGTCGAGCAGGCCGGGCATGCCGCCGTGCAGGAAGGTGGAGTCGCCGATCACGCCGACCACGCTCTTGCCCGCATCGGCCACGCCGCGTCCCTTGTCGAGCCCGTGGGCCATGCCGATCGAGGCACCCATGCACACCGTCGTGTCGAGGGCCGTCCACGGCGGACCGGCTCCAAGCGTGTAGCAGCCGATGTCGCCGGTGACCGATAGGTTCTTCAGCTTGGAAAGGCAGTAGAAGACGCCCAGGTGCGGGCAGGCGGCGCACAAGGTCGGCGGCCGCGGGAACAAATCGCCGGCGGCCACGGCTTCGGCGGCGCCGGTAGTGGCTGCGGCGGCACCGCCCGGGCTCCGATCTTCTGAAGCACCATCGGCGCCTTGTGTCTCGAGCTTGCCGCCAAGCAGTCGCGCCACTGCCGGTCGCAACACGTGGGGAGCGAGCTCGTCGGTGCGCGGGAAGATGTTCTTACCTCCGTGCACCGTGATGCCGGCCGCGCGGACCTCGCCTTCGAGCAATGGTTCCAGCTCTTCAACGACCACCAATTTGTCTACCTGCTCGGCCAGGCTGCGGATCTTCTCGATGGGCACCGGGTAGCTCATGCCGAGCTTTATCAGCGGAGCCTCCGGGAAGGCCTCGCGCACGTGCAGGAAAGCCGGACCGGAAGTAACGAAGCCCACCCGCTTGTCGCTGCCCTTGTAGAGAAGGTTGAGCTTGGACTCGGCACTATGTTTCGCCAGACGTCTCTCGCGCTCGAAGGCTACCGGGATGCGTTTCCTGGCGTTGCTCGGCAGCATGACGAAACGCTCGGGGTCTTTCTCGAAGCCGGAAGCCGGGCGCTGTTCGCGCTCGCCGGTTATGACCAGGCTCTTGACGTGACACACGCGGGTAGTGAGCCGCAGAATGACCGCAGTCTCGAACCGTTCGGAAAGCTCGAAGGCCTCGCGCACGAAGGCGTACGCCTCCTGGGCATCGCAAGGCTCGAGCATCGGCAGATGAGCAAAGCGTCCCCACACCCGCGAGTCTTGTTCGTTCTGTGACGAAGAGAGGCCCACGTCGTCGGCAACGGCAACTACCAGTCCAGCCCTGGTGCCTATGAGAGAAAGTGTCATCAGGACGTCTGCGGCGACGTTCACTCCGACGTGCTTCATTGCGCACATGGAGCGGCTGCCGGCCAAGGACGCGCCGATGGCGACCTCGAGCGAGACTTTCTCGTTTACCGACCACTCGGTGTACATGTCGGAGTAGCCGGCCGTATGTTCGAGGATCTCGGTGGCCGGCGTGACGGGGTAGGCGGCCGCCCCCGATCAACCGGCATCCCGGGCCCCGCGTGCAACGGCCTCATTGCCCGACATGAACTGGCGTTCGCCCGCTGTCATGCGCCGTCTCGTTTGCGGTGGTCGATCACGCGCACCGCTTTACCTGCCGAGCGTGGCACCTCGCCCGGGTCCTTGAGCGACAGATTGACGGAAAGGCCGACGAAATCGCGAATGTCCTTTCCGACCTTGGCCACGATCCTCTCTCTGGCCTCGTCTCCCTCGGCCGCGGCCGCCGCCGTTATCTCGACGTTGACCGTCAAGCTGTCCTTGGCGCCCTCGCGGAAGACTTCGATCTGGTAGAAGGGGCTCACGCCATCGGTGCGCATCAACACGGATTCCACCTGCGAGGGGAAGACGTTTACGCCGCGGATGATCAGCATGTCGTCGTTGCGGCCGCTGACGCGCCGCATGCGAACGTGGGTGCGTCCGCA
>PIVZ01000714.1 GCA_003354045.1 bacterium | reverse complement strand
AACACACTGTATCAGCACTCAGGTAATCGTAGACTGCCGCGGTCACCTTGTGTATTTGCGCACTGGTTTACATGGTCATCTCAATGATGCTGGCCAGTGTCTGCACTTGCCCACCATTGGCCCGGGCCCGGAGCAACAACTGAACTTCCCAGCAGAGTGTTACCTGCAAGGAGACACGGGATATGCTAATAGCTACCCCGTTCTCACATTCTATAGACGGAATCAGCGAGATGGTCCTGACCGAGGTGCGCAGCTGCCACGACCAGCGCATGCGCGGGTTCATCGAGTCGGCCGCCGACTGCAATGACCCGACTGACATCGGTTTCCCGTCTTCGCTAGCAGAGAAGATCGCGGAGGAAAGGGTGTCCTTTGTCGCAAGCGCGGCCTCGGCCTGCGAATCGGCCCTGACCCCGGCGGTGAACGGCTACCACGGCTGCGCCGCCCCATGCGACGCTTCCGTGCCGGCGATCTCCACCTACGAAGACGTGGCGAGCTGCCTCGTGTGTAGCGCCACCGAGGCCGCACTGACGGCGGCCGCTTCGGCCTACGGGGCCTCACCGCCCATCGACGCTGACAAGAGCGACCTTTGGCGCTGCCAGATCTCGCGGGTGGGCAAGGCGATGCCGGGCTACCTCAAGAAGCGAATGAAGTACCAGCACAAGTGCCAGAAGACGGAAGACCTCGGGAAAACCGTGGGAATGGACTGTCCGAGCGACGATTCGAAAGGGCGCATTGCAAAGGCCCTTGGCAAGATGAACGGCCGTGTTGCCAAGTGTAGCGACGGCGACCTTGCTGCTCTGGCCAGCTGCGGGCAAACCGTGGTTGACGAGCAGATCTGCCTGGCACAGGCGGCGGAGGCTGCCTCGGATTGGCTGTTCGACGAGATCTACCCGGATGCCGGGGGTAGCGGTGGAACAGCCGCATTGGTCATCAACGAGATCGTAGCAGGCGCGGTCAGCGGTGGCAGTGATTGGATCGAGCTCTACGCGATCGGTGAGGGGACGGTCTCGCTCGGCGATTACTCGTTGGTGGACGACAACCCGGACCGCCAGGCCGCCGCCCTGCCAGCGCTGACGCTTTCGGCTGGCGAGTTCTTTGTCATCCTGGCCTCGAGCGACCCGCCGGAAGACGGCTCCGACTACGTGCCTTTCGGGCTCGGCTCGGACGATAGCGTGAGTCTGATACTCGACGAAGCGACCGTGGACGTGCTCGATTGGGACGAGGGGGCCGCGCCATGCGGCGCGAGCTACGGACGCCTTCCCGACGGCACCGGCGACGGAGCTACGCTGAATCCGACATCTGGCGCGGCCAACGAGAGCTACAGCGGCGTCGGTTGCGACGAGGGCGATACCGTCGTGGATTCCGGTGCCGAGCTGATCCTCAACGAAGCCGTCGCCAAGGACGCCGGTGCTGGGGACGATTGGTTCGAGCTTTATGTGAGGGGAGACCAGGCAGTCTATCTCGGCGATTATTCCGTGGTAGACGACAGCGGCGGCAGGGTGCCGGTTGCACTGCCGGCCGTCACGCTCGCTTCCGGCGAGTTCTTGGTGGTCTACGCCACCGAGGTGGCCCCGGCCGATGGGTCATACTTCGTCAACTTCAAGCTCGGTTCCGACGACAGTGTGAGCCTTCTCATCGGTGACGATCTCATCGACCGCTTGGAGTGGGATCGCGGCGAGGCACTTCTCGGGTTCAGCTACGGTCGCTTCGTCGATGGCAGCGGCGAACCGCAGACTCTCGCTCCGACACCGGGCTACTCCAATGTGCCGGCAACCCGCGGCCCCTTGGTGATCAACGAAATTGTTGCCTCGGATGCCGGCGGTGGAAGCGACTGGTTCGAGCTCTACAACAACAGTGGGGGCTCGCTGGCGCTCGCCGACTACAGCATCGTTGATGATGATGCCGCTCATGTGCCGGCGCCCTTGCCCGACCTCTCTCTCGGCCCGGGCGAATACCTGGTGATCAACGCCACGGACGTGGTTCCTGGCGACGGATCCGACTACGTGCCGTTCAAGCTGGGCGCTTCCGACAGTCTGAGCTTGTCGTTTGGAGGGGAGACGGTCGATTATCTCGACTGGGACGGCAGCGACGCGCCAACAGGCTACAGCTATGGTCTCTACATGGACGCGTCCTACGACGAGGAGACGCTCTCACCGACACCCGGCACGGCCAACCGGCTTGCGGAGGTATTCTCGACCGATTCCGTCGAAGAAGTACGACAAGGTTCTCCGTTTCGACAACAAGGAGCGTATTCAGTTCGACATTCGAAACTCTAACCAAGTTTTAGATTGTTGCGCGGTGGAGTTACAAGAACTGATTCGTGCTGCTGAAGTGATGGAACAATTCTTATATTTTTCAGTAATT
>PIVZ01000135.1 GCA_003354045.1 bacterium | reverse complement strand
CCAGAATCGCCAGCAGCGAGTTCGTAATCACGTAATAGGGAACCGCGGCGGCGCCCATGCCTCCAAAGGCTGCGGCCGCCGCGCCAAGCACGACGAAGAGTGGGATACATGTACCGGCGAGAGTACGGAAGGAGATGAACAGTGCACAGGTGACGACGACCGTTACCAGTGTATCCATCCGGATCATGTCGGAGTCGATGTACGCCCCCATATAGCCGCTTACAGCGGCCTCGCCGGCAATGTGGATCTCTTCGCCATCGACCGGCGCTTCCTCAATCAGAGCAACGATCCCGTCATATGCGGCCCGTGCATCCGTCACTCGCAGGAGCTCTACGACTATCAGCGTGGCGCTTCCGTCGCGTGCGACCAGGCGCCCAGGAAAGAGCAACGACTTCATCACCGTCTCGCGAACGGCATCGGCATCACCTTGATCAACCGGAGGCGACTCGAAGAAGCGTTCCAGCTGCAAGCCTTCTTCGGTACCCACAACGACGCTCTCTGTTGCCAAACTGGTTACTCTTTCCGGATCGACGCCGGGCAGCTCGCTGATGCGCTCGGTCAGCCAGTGAACCAGGCCGAGCGTATTCACGTCGAACACTCCGTTGGCCCCGCGATTCATCACGGCAACGACCAGCGGATCTTCGAGCCCGAAAATCTCCTTGACTTCATCGCGGAACGCCGCGGCCGGAAGGTCTTGCGGTATCAAGGCGCGAACACCGATCTCGCGGGTGATGCGTGGAACAAAGGCGGCCAAGATGAGGATCATCAGGACCGCCAGGGTCAGGATCGTCCTTGGCCGAGCGGTCACGGCCATGAAGAAGCGTTCGGAGCGTGTGCCTTGGGTAGCGTCCGCCATCAATCCCTCCCCGGCGAAGCGCGCATTATACAGGCCCTGGCCCGGCAGAAGTCAACACGTGTCGTCCGAGACGACCGTCGGTCAGTGAAGTACGTCGATGATCTCGCCGACGCGTTGCTCCTCCTCTGCCGTGTGCAGCGGAAAGTCGGTCGGAAGGTTGAGGGTGGTCAGAATGCCGCCCCAGCGCTCCTTCAGTTTGCGGCCGATCTCGTCGAGGGTGCCGATGGTGCCGAATTCCTCGGCCATCTCGTCGGGGATGAGCTCGACCATCTCGTCCCAGCGGTTCTCGACCGACAAGCCGTGTAGCTCGAGTCCGAGATCCTTCCAGCCGTGGACCTCGAAAACCGGATGGTAGGTGCGGGTGGAGCCATAGAATGCGACGCGGCGCTTTAGCAGCTTGCGTTCTTTCGCCAGCTCGGCCTCATCGCGGCCGGTGACTATGATGGGCGCTCCGATGACGTCGATGTCGGAGAGTTTGCGGCCGGCCTTGCGGGCGCCCGCGTCGATGGCCGGTAGCATTACCTTCTGCATATACCTGGCCGTGCACACCGGGTGGGCGAAAACACCGTCGCAAAGCTCGCCGCCAAGGCGCGACATGTAGGGGTTCAATGCGGCCAGATGGATGGGAATTTGCGGATGATCGATCGGCGGAGGGCTGAACACCGGCGGCAGCATGGTGAACTTGTAGTGCTCGCCCTCGAAGTAGGTCGGCTCCTTGCGATTCTGGAAGCTCTTGAAGATCGCCTGCAGGCACAGCAGGTACTCGCGCATGCGTGGACCGGCCGGCGAATTCCACGGCACGCCGTAGCGGCGCTCGTTGTGACCCTTTACCTGTGTGCCGAGCCCGAGTCCGAAGCGTCCACCCGAGAACCTTTGCAGATCCCAGGCCATCTGCGCGACGACCATGGGACTGCGCGGAAAGGACACCGCCACCCCCGTGCTCAGGCTCACACGCTCGGTGTGCTCGGCGGCGATCAACAGCGGAAAGAACGGATCGTGTCCGGCGGTTTCCGAGGAGATGATCCCGTCGAATCCGAGCCCCTCGAGTCTGCGCGCGGTCTCGCCGATGCCGCCTATTCCCAGCAACACGGGCTCGAGCGTGAAGCTGTAGCTCTCGATCAACGCTATTCCTACTCGCACTTGGCTCTCCTCGTAACCTCGACCGGCTCGTTTCGACATTCACACGGCCGCTGCACGCCAATCATGTTTGCCCACGAGAGCAGCGTAAGGCTGGCCGGAGTCTTCATCCCACGCGCTCGCGGCGGGCGACGTGTTGCTGGCGGCGGCTGATGATCTCGCGCCGGGTGTCTTCATCGACCAGCGGAGTATCGGCGGGAAGCCCGTCGCGCACCTCCGCGAACTTCACCACACGTGCCACGGGCTGCGGGCACGTCTCGCTCCACACAAAGCGGTACTGGATCATGCCTTCCAGGTGGCCGGCGGTGTCCAGCCAGTTGGGCACGCCGGGATCCTCGTGGGCGATCACGCAGCGAAACAGCCCGTCACTGTCGATGTGGGCTTGACGTCCGTTGATGCTGGTTTGCCGGTTGGCGTAATCAAGGCTCTTGAACCACAGGTCGCAAAGCTGGAAGGCCCAGTATCTGGCCTCCGGAACCTCGCTCTCCACGATCATGGCCTCGTCGGCCGCCAGGCGGTAGATGTCGTTTCCGTAGCGGATATCGTCGGCGCCTCCTACATAGCGCCGCGCAGGCGAGATGGTGCCGGGCCGGTAGCTGGCACGCAGCTCCTCGACCCACTGGTTCCAGAAGCCCGCAGTCGTCTCCACCCATTCGCCGGCCTCGTCGAGGATTACCGCCATGGCCGCAGGCTCTGGAGGCCGCGGCGGGCGGCCCTCGTTACCGATGCGTACGATGCGAAACTCTGCCGCCTCCTCCGAGTCCCAGTCGTAGAAGTACTGGCGGATCGCCACGTAGCGTGCATCGGGATGCAGTGGCAGCCAGTTCCCTCGATGCTCGTCAGCGCTCAAGACGATCTCGAAGCTGCCGTCGGGCGCCACCTCGATATCCCCTGCGCTCAGCGCGGCGAAGTTACGGTCGTCGCCGAGCTGCATGTAGCCTTCCTTCACCTCGATCAAGAAGTCGTGGACGCTGCCCCGCGTGCCGGTTATCCGGTAGCTGGCGTCACCGCGGATCTTTGTCCACAGGTAGAGATTGTCGGCGTTCTCGGCTCCCCACTTCGAGCTGCTGTCCGGGTTGCGAAAGAAGCTCGGCACATCCGCGTCGGCGAAGCCCACGGCTTGCCCGATTCCTGCCGAGACCAGGCCAAGAAGGTACCTGTATCCCTCGGCCCGCTCGGCGGGCGAGCCGGGGGCGCTTTCCGTGAGGATGTGCCCGCCGGCTTCTTTGAGGGTATCGCAGAAGTCAGCCCATGCGACTCCGCTCATGAGACGCTCGGCGTCCACCTCGGGGGCGTTGTGCTCCATGCGTTGCCTCTTCAGCTCGTCGCCGGTGGCGCCGGTGCCGCCGGCAATGCGTTCATCATCCATCCTTTTGCCCTCATAGTTCGGCGGGAATGCCGAAGCGCTCCATATAGGAAGCGAATCTCGCTCGCTCGGTCTCCCGGTCGAAGCCGGTGTCCTCGAACGAGTAGTGGTGGGCCCCGTGCTTGCCCTTGGGCTTGGCCGCCAGGTAGGCGCGTATGCAGGCATCGGCCTGCGCCGAGTAGTCGATGCCGAAATGCTCGTAGATGCCGGCTATCACTGTGAAAGGATCGTCCATGAGGTCCTGATAGCGGACGTCGAAAAACTGCTCCGCGTGAACCGCATCGCCGTCACGGACCTCCAGAGCGGCCTCCAGGAGCATGGCGCACGACTGCCCGCCGAACCACTCGAGAATGCGCTCGGCATCGACCGCGTCCGAGCGCACCCACGCAGTCGAAAAGAGAATGCTCACCACCGAGGCCATCACTTTCAGCGGATCGCGATGCGTCTGGACGATGAGGGCATCCGGATACACGGCCAGCAGCGCATCCAGGCAGGCCATGTGCGAGGGCGCCTTCAATACCCAGCGCTCACCGGGAGCGCGCCACTGCAGAAGCTGCAACATCTCACGATGAAACGCGTAGGCCGGGCGCATGTCGGCGCCGGCGAGCCACGCCGCATAGCGGGGAACCTGGTGGGTTCCCGTCAACTGGTCGCTGCGGAACTCGTGGGCGGTCAGCATGATGCACTCTACGGGAATCTCGGCCCCGAGCTCATGCATACCGGAGTACTCGGGGACGATCTGGTCCCAGAAGCGAATCTCGGCGTCGGCTTCAGCGATTCGCAGGTCCGTCCGGTAACTGGCCGCTTCCGGAGGTGGACAGGGATGGCGCACCTCCCAGGCAAGAGGTACCCGATTGACCGGGTCCTGGCCCAGCAGCTCGTGCAAGATCGATGTGCCCGTGCGCGGCAAGCCGGTTATGAAGATCGGCCGCTCGATCCGTTCCTGCGCGATCTCTGGATTGCGCCTTCGCGCTTCGGTCATGTGCAGGCGGTTCTCGAGCAGATTGAGAACATCGCCACGCGCCAGGATGCGGCCGAGCAGGTGAAGCTCGGCCTCCCGATCGAGCGCGTCGAGGAAAATGGCCAACGGTTCTCGGAAGGCATCACCGCCGAAGTCGGAGAGGCCGGTGTTGCGCATGGCCTCGTCGATGAGCACGGCTTCGTCCAGGCTCACCCAGCTCGGGTCGCCGACGGCGTTGATGGCCCGCACCCAATCCGGCCGCGGCCCTGGCTGCCAAACCGACGTCGTCACGGCATGTACGCTCCGCCGCTCACGCTGACGAGTTGCCCGGTCAAATGACACGCTCGGTCGGATGCCAGAAACACGGCCAGGTCCGCAATGTCTTCCGGCCGGCCGATGCGCCGGAGCGGCTGCTCTTCCACCGAAGGCAACTCGCCTTTCTCGGCCTTCTCCTCCATCTCTTCGGGAGTGCCGTAGTAGTCATAGCCGAACTTCTTCCAGAAGCTGCCCTCGCCGGCGTGATCCTCGGCGTGTGGCACTATCCAGCCGGGAGCGATGCAGTTGACGCGGATACCGGCCGGCCCCCATTGATGGGCCAGGCCCTTCGACAACGACATCACGTAGCCCTTGGTGCCAGCGTAGTTCTCCACCTGCTGCGCAGCCTCGCCAAGCAGGGCCGAGTTCGACGTTATGTTTACTATGCTGCCGCTGCCGCGTTCCGTCATGTCCTCGGCTACTGCGCGCATACAGTTGATGACGCCCCACACGTTGAGATCGATCTCCCACTGCCACTCGCTTCGCGGCTTCTCGAGAAACGGCCGCGGCTGATAGACTCCGCCGGCATTGTTTATGAGCACGTCGAGGGTACCGAAGCGCCGCTTGCTCGTTTCGGCCATCGCCTGCACGGATGCCTGGTCGGTAACGTCGGTCCCTACGACGAGCGTCTCCCCGCCGAGACCGGCCGCAGCATCCGCAACCTTCGCGGCCTGGGCTTCGTCGCGGGTGGCCAAGACTACGTTCGCGCCTTCGGCGGCAAAACCGAGCACCAATCCCCGGCCGATGCCGCCGCTGGCACCGGTGACGATCACGGTCCGCCCTTTCAGCCCCATCTCCATTGATGGCCTCCTTTTCGCCGGCTCCATGCCGGGGGCCGCCTACTATAACGCCGCCGCCCTTCTTGACAGAACTCGGCCAATCCGGACCGTGCTGGTGCGCGGCCGCGAAGATGGCGGGCGCTTCCGCCCGAAAGGCCGCAAACTGCTGCGAGGCACCCGGCCTGGCGGCGCGCCGTCGCATCGCTCAGCCGGCATGCCGTCGCACCGGTCAGCCGGCGTGCCTGGCCACGGGCGCGGTAGGGCTGCTGGCGAGAAATCCAGGAGGAGGAGACATGTCGAACGGCGGATCTCGGCCCGGGATCTTTTTCGGCTGGTGGATGGTCGCGGCGGCCTCTCTCATCTATCTGGTGAGCGGCGGTCTCTTCAATACCGCCACGATCTACATAAAGGCCCTGACGACGGAGTTCGGCTGGAGCCGCGCCGAGATCTCCGGGGTCTTCTCCCTCGGCTTCCTGGTTGCCGGGCTGTCGGCGCCATTCTGGGGCCGCATAGCTGACCGCCGCGGACCCCGCGCCGCCTTTCTGCCCGGCGCCGTCTTGACCGCGCTGATGTGTGTCCTGCTCAGCCGGATCTCGACGCTTGGCTTGTTTTCCGCGCTCTACATCCTCTTCGCCTTCAGTGCCTCCGGGATCTCGCTGATTCCCGTCACCGTCCTCATCTCCAACTGGTTCGTGGAGAAAAGGGGCCGGGCGATCGGCATCGCATACATAGGCGAGGGCATCGGCGTGCTCTTGTTCGTTCCGCTGGCAGGCCTGCTGGTGGCCAACGAGGGCTGGCGCTTGGCCTACGTGGTCTCCGGCGTGGTGGTGCTCGCGCTTTTGATTCCGGTCGGCTTACTCGTGAAGAACCGGCCGCAGGACCTCGGACTCCGCGCAGACGGCCTCGATCCGGCAACACCCGGTCAAGGAACGAGCGCGGCCGAAGGGGGCGAAGAGCTCGACGGATTCTCCATGGGCGAGGCCCTGCGCACTCCTACATTCTGGCTGCTCTCTCTGACCTGGCTGGTGGCGATGATGCCGATGATAGCCATCACCCTGCATCAGGTCCCGTTCATGACCGACATCGGTATCTCGACCGAGACGGCCTCCCTGGTCGCCGGATTGGGAGGCGGCACCAGCATCATCGGGCGCCTTACATTCGGTATCCTCTCCGAGCGCTATGAGATCCGGCCTCTGAACGCCCTTTGCTACGTGATCACCGGGGCCGGAATCGCGTTCTTGTGGACCGCGCCGGCCTTGGGCGCCGTCGCCCTGGGGATGTACGCCCTTCTGTTCGGTATCGGAGTCGGTGGCGCCTTTGCGCTTAGCGGCCTCCTCATAGGCGACCTCTTCGGCATGCGCACCCTCGGCGAGATCTACGGCCTTGCAGGCCTTTTCGCTACTGTCGGTGGCGCCGTTGGCGGTACCGGTGCCGGCATCATCTTCGACCGCGCCGGCAGCTACGACAGCGCGTTCGTAATCTGCATCGCCTTGGCGGCAGCCGGCGCGGTGTTGATGCTGCTGGTAAGAAGGCCGCAGGCGCCGCCAAGAAGCGCGGCGGCGCCCTAGAACTTCGTCATCACACCGTCGCGGAATTTGTCGAACCCGCGGCGCACGTCATCGAGCTCGCGGCCGCTGGCCGAGACTACCATTCGATCCACGCCTACACCGGCGTAGAACTCGGCCGTCTGAAGATCGGGCAAGCCAACACAGGTGATATCTATGGATGCGGGATCGCGCCCGTTCTCCATGGCGGACTCGGCCATGATTTCACGCAGTTCGGCCAGGCGCTCGGGGCTGACGCCGAGCGGATAGAATCCGTTGCCCAATCGTCCCGCCCGCCGAGCCGATGCCTTCGTATGGCCGCCAACCACGATGGGAACCCCGTCGGTCTGCACGGGGCGTGGCTCGGACACGACCTTGTCAAAGCTCACGTAGTCGCCCTGGAAACTGGCGACAGGCTCGCGCCACAAAGTGCGCATTACCTCCACGTACTCGTCGGCCCGGCGGCCGCGGTCGTCGAAATTCGTGCGGAGGGCCTCGGCCTCCTCGCGGACCCAGCCCATACCGATACCGAGTTCGAGCCGGCCGCCCGAGAGGCGGTCGAGGCTGGCGCACTCCTTGGCAAGGATGACCGGGTTTCGCTGTGGCAGGTTGAGAACTCCCGTAGCAAGGCGGATGCGCTCGGTGGCCGCAGCCACGTAACTCAGCCACAGCAGCGGATCGGGCTGCGCAACCTCGGCCGTAAATGGCGAGCGGCCGCTGGGGTCATAGGGATAGACCGACTCGTAGTCCACCGCCATGATCACGTGCTCGACGACCCACAGCGACTCGAAGCCATACTCTTCGGCCAGCCGGGCGAACGCGACCGCGTACTCGCCCGACTCGACCGGAGCTATGGCGTAGGGGGGAATGACTCCGAACTTCATCGTTTACTCCTGAAGGACATTGACTCGAGATTCGATCGACCACGACACCGGGCGGACCACCCGGCATCCGCCGCGTCTTGCTTCGCCGAACCATGCCGTAGCGGCCGCCCGAACACCAGGCTCGTCTCGGGCCCGAGGACCCTGAATTCGACCCCCAGCTGGTCCGTGTGATCGACACCCTCGGCTAACCCGGATTCATGAATAATCCGGGTTGATCCTTGTCAGGACGAACGCGTTTTCCTAAACTGTGGGCGGTTCGACCCCGAGACACCATCAGCGTCGGTTGGCGGGATCGTGAGACCGGAGAGGCAAGGGGATGCGGGAAGCCTCGGCAACACCCATGCGGCGCTCGAGGAGGGACGTCATGGCGTCTGACAGATTGATCGGCTCTACCTACATCGCACTCGTGGCTGCGGTAGCCCTGATGATGCCCAGCACTGCCGCCCTGGCAAACGGGATAACTCTTACCACCACGTCGACGTCCGTAACGACGACCACCCTCGGTGCCCTGTGCGATGAGACGCCGGCCACCGGCTGCCGGTTCACGCCACCAGGTAAGTCGCAGGTGAAGATAAAGGACCGCGCCAGGGACCGAAAGGATCGCCTGAACTGGAGATGGAAGAGAGGCGCCGAGACGACGCTCGAGGAATGGAAGAACCCCGTCGAAGGCTCCGCCACCTACCGGCTCTGCGTCTACGATTCCTCGGCAAAGGATCAGCCGCTCAGCGAAATCGACGTACCGCCCGGAGGTGTCTGCGATGGGGATCCGTGCTGGACGCTCCTCGAAGACAAGGGCTACAAGTACAGGGACAAATTGCAGACGCCCGACGGAATCGAGGGGATGAATCTAGTGCATGGCCTTGGAGGCAAGGCCAAGATCAAGGTCAAGGGTAAAGGCGAGAACCTACGTACTCCAACGCTGGCGCCGATCGGGCTGGCCTTGCCAGTGACCGTTCAGCTCCTGATCGACGACGGGATCACAACGCTGTGCTGGCAGTCCGTGTTCACGACGGTGAAGAAAACCAGCGATGAGGATTTCTCCGCCAAAGGCCCGTGAACTGACCCGATTTTCGGCTACCGGTCGTAGCAACAGGGCCGGTCCTTTCCGCGATGAGAGGGCCGGCCCTTTTTACACCAGGGAAAGTCAGCCTTCGTCGCCGTAGGAGAAGCGCTCGGCCACGAACTGCTCGCGTTCGCCCTCTAGCAAGGCGACGTGCTCTTCCTCCTCTGCGGCAAGCTCGCGGAAGATATCCTTCTCGACTCCCGCTTCGAGCTCTTCGGCGCGAGTGCGGAAATGGTCGCGCGTGCGCCGCTCCATCTCGATGGCCTTGTCGTAGACGCCGATGACATCGTTGTCATTGGTGAACTGGATGCCTTCGAACAGCCATCGGGTCAGTGAGCCTTCCGCACTTTTTTGCGGATTCAAAATCGCGCGGTCGAGATGCAGGTGGTACTTCTCCTCGAGCTCCGAGAGATGGTCCTCTTCCTTGTGGTAGAGCTCTTCGAGCACCGACCCCAATGTCTCGTCTTGCGTCCGGGTGCGGGCAAGGCGGTAGAACTGGTACATGTCTACCTCGTACTGCACCGCCTCCTCGATGATTCGGGCCTTGGCGGGGTTGTCGGCCTCGTAACCTTCAACTACCTCGTTCTCGCCTCCGCACATGAAACAACGGCCGTAGGGCATGACGAAGCCGGTGGAAAGCTTCCCGCAGGACTTGCACTTCCACGTGTACTTGAGCTCCGCGCAGCAGACGTCGTCGTCGGCAACTACCTGATGACACTTGGGACATTTAGAGGCCATGTTCTCTCCCTCGCGGCGGCCCGTTCAGACCGCGCCTTCTTCGGCGCTCGGCGCTTCCGGCGCGAGCCCCATGAACTGTAGCAT
>PIVZ01001544.1 GCA_003354045.1 bacterium | reverse complement strand
GCGCAGCTCGATGTACTTGTGAAGAGTGCGCTCGAGGTTCGCGTTGATGGTGTTCACCAGGTTGTGATACACGGCGGGATCGACGTGATCGCCATACATCGAGGCCTCGAGGCAGCTCTCGTAGCCGCGGGACGTCTTGGTCAGCAGGTGGGACTTGACCACGCCGTCCAGCAGGGTCGCCATGGTGTTCTCGTATCCGCGCAAGGTGGCGAAGAACTTCGCGGCGGCTTGCTGACGCACGGCGAAACTTGTGCTCGACCGGTACTTGGAGAAGTTGTTGATGGTCAGCGGCACGGTCTCGCCGTTCTCATCGACGATCTCGCCGTAGGCCACGTCCACGTTCAGCAGCGAACTGTGCGCCTGGCTGGGCACACCGCGTACGTTGCCGGTCATGGACAGGATCTTCTCCTCGAGCGGCGTCAAGGTGAAGTCCTTGCCGCGGAGCAGCTCTTCGTAGCTGAACTCGTACACGGCCAGACCCTCGTGAGCCGCCATGTAGCCACGCACCACGCTCTCATCCAGTTCCAGCAGTTCGGGCTGGATCCAGTTAGTGGCCGCGGCGTAGGTCGGAAAC
>PIVZ01001543.1 GCA_003354045.1 bacterium | reverse complement strand
GAGGAGCACATGCCCGGCTACCGCCGCGTCAGCCTGCTGTTCGGAACGGGGCCGCTGTTCTTTTTGATGATGCTGATTTTTCTCCTGGCGGCGTGGCGCCGCATGCGCAGGCGCCGCGAGGGGCTCGGCACCGAGGACAGCGGGCGCTTTGAGTGGCTCGCGAGAGGCTGGAACGACCCGGATAACCGCAATTGAATTGCTTCCGCTCTCCGCCGCCGTTGCCTATACTGAACGAGTGACGTCGTGAGAGTCCGAATCCGTGGGGGTGTGCCGTGTCGCTGTGTTTCCGTCCTGCCGTCTTCTCCCTGTTACTCCTCCTCTCCGTTTCAGCAGCCTTCGCCGCCGGCTTCACGGTCAACGACGCAGCCGAATTCCAGGCAGCGCTGACTGTCGCCGAATCGAATGGCGAATACGATCTGATCTGGCTGAACGAGGGTACCTATACCGTTACGACAACTCTCGTCTATTCGGCTGCCATCGGGGAGGACTACGGCCTTTCGATCGAGACCGACCTCCTGGCTCCAGGGATCCTGGACGGCCAGAACCTCACGCGGATGCTCGACGTGACGAGCAT
>PIVZ01001542.1 GCA_003354045.1 bacterium | reverse complement strand
CTCCCAGGGCGAGCGCCAGATGGGCCACGGGCTTCTCTCGCCTCTGGTCGAGGTAGACGGCGCGAGAGTCCATAGCGTCGTACCTATCCGGCTCGTCTTGGACCGCGGCAGTGCTTGTGGCGGCAGGCTCTGCCGGAGCGGGCACTTCGGGGAGAGCGAAGGTCGAAGCGGGCGCTGCCATGTTGGCCAATGCGAGATGGTGAGCATCGAGTTCGAGTGAAGTATGTCCAGCATCGCGCCGGAGGTTGCTGAAACCGGCCGGCGTTGCCCGATCGAGTTGTGGTGAATGCGTTTCAGGGGCCGGCGTGGGCGAGTCGACCTCGGAATTGCTCGACTCCGCGGCCCCTAGGTTGACGCGCCAGTCGGAGGTTTCCTCTCGCATTGCCAGGTCGAAGGAAGCCAGTCTCCCGCGGGAACCGGCAAGGGGCCGTGCTGGTTCGTGGGAAAGAGCGGCTGTAGGGTTCAACGCGTCTGTCGGTGCCTCGGCTTTGGCCAATTGCATTTCGGGCTGCGTTCCTGGTAGCTCGTTTCCGTCGAACATTTCTCGCACGCCGCGGGGCTCGGCAAGGACTCT
>PIVZ01001541.1 GCA_003354045.1 bacterium | reverse complement strand
TCCACTCGAACTGGAGCCCCGACGGCGAGTGGATCGCCTTCGACGGCCGCGACCCAGCCGATCCCAACCTGATCCGCCTCTACCGCGTGCACGTGGGCGGCGGCCCGGCGCAGGAGATCCCCCAGGGGATGAACTACGCCGTCGATCCGGGCCACTCCCCCGACGGTCGCTACCTCTGCTTCGGCGGCAACGACCACTTCACCGACTGGGATCTCTGGCTCTGGGACCTCGAGAACGGCGGGCTGATCCAGCTCACCGCCACCCGCGAGGCCGAGCAGTCGCCGGTCTGGAGCTATGACGGTAGCGAGATCGTCTACGCGCGGGTCGCCAGCGAGGACAAGGACGTGTGGATCGCCTACGATCTCGGCCTCGACACGCCGGTCCGGCAGAGAAGCTGGAGCGACCTCAAGCGGGTCTTCGGCCGCTAGCGAACTCCTTTTCCTGAGCAACCCGTCCACCCGGGCGGATTCGATCTTTCTCTCTCCCACCTGATCATCAATCCAGATTTCGGCGCAATCCCCCTTGACGGATGCGCAATCCGAGGTTATTATCTAACTGTTTAATTAAAACATCT
>PIVZ01000134.1 GCA_003354045.1 bacterium | reverse complement strand
GCCTCTGCAATCATCGCTGCCATCAAGAAGAACAAGCTACGTGCTCGCGTCGGGCCCGATGCCTTCGTGGGCGATTGGTTGAAGCGCGCCTTTCCGACCGGGGGACAGCGCATGCTGGCGCGCTTTCTGAAGAAGTCGATGCCCTGACCGGGGCGGGCCACAGACCAGGGGAGGAGTCGAGAAGTGAGAACGATCTACACGGAAGAGCGCAAGACCGGGCGCTCGAAGCAGTGGCTGACCGGCTGCTGCATCTTACTCATGATGGGCGCGTGGTCGTGCGCGGGTTTGAACATGGGTGGCTCGATCCTGGGCGGTGGCTCGGAACTCTCCCAGGATCTCCGTACCGCTGCGACTTACATTGACGACGCTGCCGAACATTGTGCCAACGCGGCCGTGCATCTCGGTGCGGGACAGTACCAACAAGCCATCGCCGAGGCGACGAAGGCAATAGATCTCGCCCACGATGCGCGCCGGTTGGGCAGTGGGGCCGAGGAAGTCCTCAGCGAGGCAGATGCCGTGATATTCGGCTGCTACACGCGCCGAGCCGAGGCGAACTTTCGCGCGAACCGCTATTGGAACGCATCGTTCGACTACGAGAGTGCGATCGAATGGGCGCCCGGTCCCGGAGACATCCCCCGTGCCGCTCTCCGGCAGATGTACAACATGAGGGACCAGGCCATACTGCAGGTGGGTAAGCCGGATAGGATCCTGGATGACCAAGATCGTCCGGATTGGGCACCAGTGGAGCCGCAGTATCGTGCGTATGCCGAGGCGCAACGGGACATGCTCGACGACGTGGATGCCTACGCCAGAGAAAATGATTGGGCCGATGGTGTCGAGTACATGGATGGGGCCCTCGGTGTTCAGACCCAAGCGGGAATCGAGCTTGGCATCCCCGAGATCTATTACTGGCGTGGGTACTTCTACCTTCGCTGGGGGAAGTTGGGTGCGGCGGTCGGCAACTTCACCAAGGCCATCGAGCTCTCGCAAGACGACAACACCTACTACGCTCACCGTGGCAATGCCTATTGGAGCCTGGAGGAGTTCGCCATGGCGCTGTCCGACTACGACCAGGCGCTCGTGCTCAATGATGAGCACTGGGAGGTCTACGTGTGGCGCGGAACCCTCCGCACGCATCTGGGAGACCCGCAGGCGGCGATTGCCGATTACGAACGAGCGTTGGCAGGAGCGCCGGCCGATTGGTGGATGCGGCCCCATGCAGAAGATGAATTGAAGAAGGCACGCGAGGCGGTGCCGGCTCCCGCCCAACAGGCTCGAGCCTCCGAGCCTGTGGCAACTCCCGTCGCGCAGACTCGTCCCTCTGAGCCGGCGGAGGTCGCCACGGAACCCGACGCCTACGCGGGGGCCGCGGGCGATGCCGCCGCCTCGCCGGCGAGCGACGAGGCCCCGGCCGCATTGCCGTTTCACCTTCAGCAGGCACGCGCGCACCTGGAAGCACGCGAGCACTGGCACGCCAGGCTTGCCTGCAATCGGGCCATAGCTCGCGCCGGTGAGGGCCTCAGCAGGGAAGATGTCGCGCGCGCCTATGAGCTGCGAGACATCGCAAGCCTGCAGCTAGGTCTCTATGCCGATTTGCTGGACGACCCGAACCGCCCGTGGCGCTCGCGGCCCGCGTCGCGGCTCGCCGCACTGGCCAAGGAGCAGCAACAGGCGGTGGAGCTCCTGATGGGCTTCGTCGAGAATAGCGACTGGTCGCGCGGAGCATCGTTTGCTTCGGAATTGGTCACGGCAGCCAGCGCCGAGCGGGTAGAGTACGGGATGCCGTTTCTTATCTACTGGCGCGGGTACATGAACTTCATGGCGGGGAACTACGCGCAGGCCCTGGAAGATTACTCTCGTGCCGTCGACCTGTCACGAAACCAGCCCGTGTATTACTACAGGTTGGGGGCCGCCCACGCTCGCGCGGGTAACCCGGCCGCTGCCATTGTCTCTTACGATCGGTCCTTGGCGCTCGATGCGACACGGTGGCAGGCCTACGTTGGCCGCGCTGATGTTTATGCCGGCCGAGGCAGGCTCGACGAGGCGATTGCCGACTACGAAAGGGCCCTGCGCGGCGCGCCGGCGGATTGGCAGATGCGCGCCTATACCGAGAAGGCACTGTCCAGAGCTCTGCGGGTAAGATCGCAACTCGGCATAGGGTCGGCGGGCTTGTAACCTCCCGTCCCGGCGCCTCTCGGTTAGGCGGCCGGTTCTTGCTGGCAAACGGCGTAACCGAGGGCAAGTCCCTTCTCGTTGTCACTACCGAGAAGGACGGCCCTTCTTCTTCAGTTGTCCGGCGGTTTGTGCGGCTTGTGCCCGAGGCGTGAAGAGACGGCGACAGCGACTACACAGGCGATGCCCATGACGGCCGCACCCAGCTGGTAGGGCAGTGCATAGTTCAGGTCCCAAAGGGCGCCGGCGCTGGTCGGGCCGACCACCCGCGCGAGGCTGGCCAGGCTCGCCGCCGTTCCCAGCAACGCGCCCTGCTCGCTGGCGTTGGCCTGCAGGGAGACCAGCGCGTTTATCGAAGGCCGGTTGAGCGAGGACCCGACGGCCAATACCGCACAGGCGGTGAGCAACGCGGGCAGTGAGTCGAGAGCCGGCAAGGCGGCAAGTCCGATCGTGAGCAGCACGCACCCTGTCACGACCAGCCGCTGCGCGCCGAAGCGATCGACCAGGCGCCCGAGCAAGCCGCCTTGTATCGCCACGGCGATGAGGCCGATGTAGACGAACAGCATGCTGGTCTCGGTGCGGCCGTAGTCGAAGTTACGCTGCACGAGTAGGGCGAAGGTGGTCTCGAGATTCGAGAACGCGGCTGTGGAGAGAAACAGTATCAGCAAGAGGCCGCCGAGTACCGGCCGGCCGCGCAGGGCCCGCAGGCCCGCTGGGTCCATCAAGCGCCACGGCTGGCGCTGGGTCGTGCGGCGCTCGACAGGCAGGCTCTCGGGAAGCGCGAACACGGCGAAGACGGCGTTTGCCAGCGCCAGCACCCCGGCGGCGGCCGGCGGCCACATGGGACCGATGATCGCGAGCGCGCCGCCGGCGGCGGGGCCGAGCACGAAGCCAAGCCCGAAGGCGGCGCCCACCATGCCCATGCCGCGCGCGCGATTTTCTGCTGTCGTCACGTCGCCCACGTAAGCGTGGGCGACCGCCAGGTTGCCACCGCAGATGCCGGCGGCGATTCGCGAGACGAACAGCCAGACGAGCGAGTCCAGGGCCACGGCAAATACCAGGAAGGCAATGCCGGTGCCGAGCAGCGTCAACAAGATCACCGGCCGGCGGCCGATACGGTCGGACACCCGCCCCCACACCGGCACGAAGAGAAACTGCGCCAGGCTGTAGATTCCGAACAGCGCACCCACATGCGCCCCCGAGCCGCCGGCAACCTCCACGTAGAAAGGCTGCAGGGGGATGATGATCCCGAGTCCGATGACGTCGATGAGGACGGTGAGAAAGATCACCGCCAGCGGAGCACGCTTACCTTGCACGGATTACCACCGATCGAGGGGCGCGCAGCGAGCCGACTGACATGTCGTGGAGGCCGCGCATGGGGCGCGCATGATGCATTGGTGTGGATGCGAGGACAAAGGCCGGCCCCGCCTCGCGGCATTCCGTGGCCAAGTAGGCCTCGGAATGCGACGGGTCGAGGCCTGGTAGTTCCGACCCGTCGCAACTGAAGGGTTGCAGGCGTTACCCTAGGAGCCGGCCTCGCACTTACCTTTGCTCCTGTGCCATCCCCTACCGATCAAATCGGTAGACCGCGCAGCGTCATGGTCTCCACTACCCGCGAGACAGCCACCATATAAGCCGCCGTCCTCATATCGATGTCTTTCTCTCTCTTATAAACCTCGAGGACGTCATAGAAGCCCCGCGTTACCTTATCGTCCAATCTCTGTTGCACAGTCTCGAGCGTCCATTGATCACGGTTGAGGTTTTGCACCCATTCAAAATACGAAACCGTCACCCCGCCCCCATTGCACAAGAAATCCGGAAGCATGAACACACCATTGTCGAATAGGATCTGATCCGCTGCGATCGTGGTAGGACCATTGGCGAGTTCAGCGACGATTTTAGCCTGGATTTTTCCTGCATTCTTGACCGTGATGACGTTCTCGAGGCCGGAGGGGATCAAGACATCGACCGCCAGCTCGAGCAGCTCCGGATTGGAGACATTGCGAGCCCCGGGGAAGCCGATGACGGAGCCCGTCTTCGTCTTGTGTTCCAGGACAGCCTTGGGATCCAGTCCTCCCTCGTCGTAGATGCCGCCTCGGGAGTCGCTCACCGCGACGATCTTCGAGCCCATGAGTTCCTTCATGAGGCTGGCCGCAAAATAGCCGGCATTCCCGTAGCCTTGAATCGCCACCGTCGCTTTCTCGAGATCGATCGAGAGATGCTTGGCCGCTTCGCGTATGATGTAAACTCCACCCCGCGCAGTAGCGTCTTCGCGGCCGGGCGATCCTCCCAAGGCGAGTGGCTTCCCGGTAATCACCCCAGGTGCGTAGCTTCCCTTCAATTTGCTGAACTCATCCATCATCCAAGCCATGATCTGAGGGGTCGTGTACACATCCGGTGCAGGGATATCCTTGTCCGGACCGATAGCCTCTGCGATCTTACGGATATAGTCCCGGCTCAGCTTCTCCAGCTCTCCCTGGGACATCTCCTTGGGATTGCAGATGATCCCCCCCTTGCCACCACCCAGGGGAAGTCCCATGAGGGCGCACTTCCATGTCATCCACGCAGCCAAGGCCTTTACGGTGTCTATGGTCTCATCAGGGTGAAACCGAAGGCCGCCCTTCGTAGGGCCACAGGCATCATTGTACTGCACTCTGAATCCCTGGAAGACCTTGATGGTCCCGTCATCCATTCGGATCGGCAGGCTCACGTGCAACTCTCTCTTTGGCTCTCTCAGGATCGCATGGATATTGGGATCGAGCTGGAGTCTCTCAGCTGCACGGTCTAGCTGTGCCTGGGCGGTCGTAAAGGGATTGAATCCCATCTTCTCCTTCAGCGCCATTGCCAGGATGTTCGCGATGGTTTCCAAGAACGCGATCTCCGCATTCTCGAGATCCCGCGCGTCGACCGTCTGGACATTAATGACTCCGAACAACTGGTCTTCGGCCATCACCGGTAAGGACAGCATGGCCTGATATTCTTCTTCGCCGATTCCAGGGAAGAGTTTGAATCTGGGGTCATCGGCGACCGCTTTGACGCTTACCGGCAGCATCTCCTTCGCTGCATGCCCCGTGATGCCCTCGCCAACCTTGAGAGAGACCTCTCCAATGGCATCCTCGTGTAAGCCGCAACTTGCTCTGAGGACGAGCCTTTCAGCTTCCAGCAGGTAGATCGAGCAGACGTTGACGCTCATTCGGTCAGCCGTTCTCTCCACGATCTCCTGCATAACTTTGGGGAACTCGACTTGGGCACCAAATAACTTGCTTATGGCTTCGAGGGTCGTGATCTCCGTGTTATGTTTCCCCGTTCCTGATTTCATTAGTGGCTTCCTCCTCTTTCTAACCAAACAATTCTGCTACGTGAGAGCCCTCTCTGAGATGGTGCAATCCGTTTCCCTACGGACGACCCCCCGGGGACCAATAGTCGCCGCTGCCGTCCTTGCTTCACAATACTGTGAATTACCGACTTACGACGCAATGAGTCGCGGCGGGACCCCGTAGAACTGGCAGGTGAGGGTATGTTTGAGCAGTAATCAGGGCCTTTTGCAAGAAAGCTCTCCTGCCGCCGGAACGGTGTTGATTCTCATCGTCACGGGGCCCCTGAGCATCCCAAACCCGGCTGTAGGGGCGTTGTCGGTAACCTGCGCCAGGCGGTGCGATCAGTCGCGAACCCGGTTTCTCGACCGCCGCCTATTTCGTCTCGACGATGCCTTCTTTTTTGTCGTAGACGATTCCTGTGTGAGGTACGGGGCCGGCATCTATGAAGTTGCTGCGCAGCTTGCGGCCGAGGATCTCCTCGGCGCGGCGGCCCGCGGCGATCAGCTTCTCGAGGTCTATCCCGGTAGAGACTCCCATCTCTTCGAACATGCCGACCAGGTCTTCCGTGCAGGTGTTACCGGCAAAGCCGTGGTGATAGTCGGCGGCGCCGGTCTTCGGCTGGCCGCCGATGGCGCCGAGCGAGGTGTCGAAATGAGTGAAGCCGAACGTCAGTGCCGTCATCGAGTTGGCCAGACCCCAGCCGCGCGTGTCGTGGAAGTGAACGACAACCTCGTCGGTGGTGAAGCCCTCGGAGAGCATGTACTCGTAGAAACGGCTCGCCTGAAGGGGGTTCGATGAACCGGTCGTGTCGCCGAAGCCGATGATGGTCGCACCCACGTCCTTCCACCACTTGCCCATCGCTATGGCTTCTTCGGGTGGCACGTCGCCGCGAATCGGGCAGCCGAAGCTCGTCAGAGCCCAGCCGAAGACCACGTGGCCCGAGTCGATCGAGGCGCGCGCCATCTCTTCCAGCAGCCGCTTGTTGTCGTCATGGGTCATGTTGACGTTGGCCAGGTTGTGAGGCTCGCTGGTCGAGATGACCATGGCGATCTCGTCCACGCCGTAGCCTTCGTCCTTGCTGTCGATGGCCCGTTCGATGGCCTTCATCGTCGTGCAGATACCCCGGTAGTCCACGCCTTCTTTGCGCGGGATTCTGCGCAACACCTCTTCGGCATCGCCGAACTGCGGCAGATAGCGGGCGTGGGCGAAGCTGGTGGCCTCGAGCTTGGTGATCCCGGCATCGACGATGCGCGTGATCATCTCCACCTTGTCGTCGGTGGAGACCACATTGGCCTCGTTTTGAAGCCCGTCTCGCGCCCAGCACTCGCCGAGGACGACCTTGTCGGGTAGATCCATGTCGTGCAGTCTCATGTTTTCGGACATAGCCAAGCCTCCAGGCAGATGGTCTGCCGGCTCTTCACAATGGTCGCGCCGGTCACTCTCACGTAATCGAGGCGGGCTAGCTTCTCAACTCCGCGAGATCGGCGAAAGCCTCGAGCGCCTCGGGGTTGGCCAGGGCGTCTCGGTTCTTCACCTCCTCGCCGTGGATCATCCGGGTCACGGCCAGCTCCACCTTTTTGCCACTGAGTGTGCGCGGGATATCGGGAACCTGGATCACCTTGGCCGGCACGTGGCGCGGGGTGGTGTTGGCGCGGATCTGCGACCTGATCTTCTTGGTGAGGTCCTCGTCTAGCTCGGTGCCCGGGCGCAACACCACGAAGAGGATGATGCGCACGTCATCCTCCCAGTTCTGACCGGCCACCAGACAATCGACCACCTCTTCGAGGGCCTCTACCTGGCGGTCGATCTCGGCCGTGCCGATGCGCACGCCGCCGGGGTTCAAGGTGGCATCCGAGCGTCCGTAGACGGTCACGCCTCCGTGAGGGGTTATTTCTATGTAGTCGCCGTGGCGCCAGACGCCCGGGAACTGGGAGAAGTAGGCGTCGTGATACTTCTCGTCGCCGGGGTCGTCCCAGAAATAGACGGGCATCGAGGGAAACGGGGCCGTGCATACGAGCTCGGCCTTCTCTCCGACCACGGGCTCGTCCGGCCCGGCCCAGGCTTCGACCTTCATGCCGAGGCCACGCTTCTGGATCTCGCCCTCGTAGACGGGGCTCAGTGGCGAGCCGAGCATGAAGCAGGAGATCAAATCGGTACCGCCGCAGATAGAGGCCAGTTGTAGATCGTCTTTGATCTCGTCGTAGACCCAGCCGAACAGCTCGACGGAAAGCGGCGAGCCGGTGGAAAGTATGGTTCTCAGCCTGGAGAGATCGAACTCGGCGCCCGGCTTGACGCCGGCCTTCTCGCACATGCCGATGAACTTGGCGCTGGTTCCGAAGACCGAGATGCCGAGCTCTTCGGCCGTTCTCCACAGTACGGCCGCATCGGGATGGGCGGGGCTGCCGTCGAAGAGCACCACCGTGGCGCCGGTAAACAGCGAGCTCACCAGCCAGTTCCACATCATCCAGCCGCAGGTGGTGAAGTAGAGGATGGTGTCATCCCGTTTGAGGTCGGTGTGGAGGAGCAGCTCCTTGGCATGCTGTATGAGAGTTCCGCCGCCGCCGTGCACGATGCACTTGGGCACGCCCGTCGTCCCCGAGGAGTACATGATGTAGATCGGGTGATCGAAGGGGAGTTGCTCGAAGGCAATCTCGGTGGCCTCGTTGTCGAGGGCATCCGGCCAGGTCACGGCCTTGGGTACGGCGCTCGTGTCGGGGCTCTCGGTCGTGAAGGGCACGACGACTACCTTCTCGATCGAGTCTATCTCGCGTGCGACGTGCGCGGCGCGCTCCAGGCAATCGAAGGCCTTGCCGTTATAGAAGTAGCCGTCCGCCGTGACGAGGACCTTGGGCTTTATCTGACCGAAGCGGTCCATCACGCCCTTGAAGCCGAAGTCCGGGCTGCAAGACGACCAGATGGCCCCGAGGCTGGTTGCCGCCAGCATCGAAACCACCGTCTCTATACGGTTGGGCATGAATCCGGCTACGCGGTCTCCTTTCTCCACTCCGCTGTCCGCGAAGAAACGGGCCAGGTGTGCCACCATCGCGTATAGCTCCGAGTATGAGACTCGGCCGTCCACCTCGCCGCCTTCACGTACGGAAACCAGCGCCGGGCGGTCGTCACGATAGCGCAACAGGTTCTCCGCGAAATTCAGCCGCGCGCCGGTGAACCACCTGGCCCCGGGCATCACGGGATTATCGAGCACCGAGTCGAACTGTTCCGAGTGGCCGATTTGCGCGAACCGCCAGACCGATTCCCAGAAGTCCGCTATGTTCGTCACCGACCAGTCGTAGAGGGCGTCATATCCTTGCAGGCGGGTACCGTGCGTGTCGTTCACCTGCTCGATGAAGCGCGTCATGTTGGCGCCTGCCATGCGCTCCGGCGAAGGGGACCAAAGGGGTTCAGACATTCGCTTGCTCCTCCATGAAGGACGGTTGCCCCGGGGGAACTCTATCCAGTTTTATCTATGTGTCCACTCCCGTACGGAGGTGCCGCCCCCATTGCCGCTGTGCGCCCGGGTTGCCTCGCGCTACATAAGGCCGTACAAGAGGCTCGTTGTCGGCGCCTGGCGCTTCGAGAGCCTTCTGCTTGGTGGGCCGGGGCTGGACCGGGGTGCTTTCCCGGCAACAGGCTGACACCGATCATGGGACGCAAGGCGCGCGAAAAGAAGAATCGCCCGCGACAGAAGCAGAAATCTGCTACTCCTGCGCCTTCGGCCAAGGAGTCGGCAAAGCCGTCGTCCGGGCAAGGCGAGAAGCCGTCGTCCGGGCAAGGCGAGAAGCCCGCGGCGAAGCGGCCGGCACCCCGCCGACAGGCCCCTGCGCGCCGCGCCCCCGGGGTTTCCAGCCGGCTACCGCTCTACCTGTTCGGACTCACGCTATTGGTCATTGCCTCTTACGTGAACGCCCTGGATGCGCCCTTCGTGCTCGACGACAAGCCGGGCATCATGAAAGAGGTCATGATCAGGCCTCCTGTTACGGCCACCAAGATCTTTGCCAGAGGCAGGCCTGTGGTTACCGCCTCGTTGGCATGGAACTACTCGATGGGCCAGCTCGGCGTGACTGGCTACCATGTCTTCAACATCGCCATCCACGTGATGTGTGGATTGATCTTCTTCGCTGTTGCCCGCCTTACCCTACTACTGCCGGTATTCGCCGACCGTTACCGATTGTGGGTCGATGAACTGGCGGTGTTGGCGACCGGCGTGTTTCTGTTGCACCCGCTGCAGACCGAAAGTGTTACCTACACCATTC
>PIVZ01000713.1 GCA_003354045.1 bacterium | reverse complement strand
CGTTTGTTGACGATGATGCTTCCGGGCAGAGACTTCTCGATCACCAGCATGCGCGCACGATCTTCACCCGGCACCACCGTTGTCGGCCCCCACCAGGCATCGTCCATCAGGTCGATCCCCGCGCCGATCCGCAGGCCCATGTCGATGGCGTCGCCCGTGTTGTACGGGTTGCCGCAAGTCCATTCGGCACGCGTCGGGTTGGGCAGATACTTCTCGCGCATCTCCTGGCTGGACTCGAAACCACCGGCGCCGAGCACCACGCCCTTGGTCGCGCGAATCCGCATGCTGTCGGCACCCTTCTCCACAACGACCCCGACGACGCGGTCGTCCTCGACGACGAGCTCGGTAGCGGCCGTCTCCAGCCACAACGGTATGTCGCGGTCCATCAGGGTTCGCCGCAGCATGCCGACGAGTGCGTTGCCCATGGCCAGGTGGCGGTCGCGCTTCGACTGGAAGCGCCAGGGAAGGTCGAGCCAGTAGCCGCTCATCAGCTTCATCGTCAGTGCGATCCAGCCGGGCCCCTTGCAGAACAGGACCCGCGCTTCCTTGATCGTCATGAAGATACGGCCCCCGATGAGCGCCTGGATGGCACACTCGCGCATGCGCAGGAACTCGTCCTCGAGCAGCCGAGCGTCGAAGTTGGTCGTCTCCATGGCGCGGCCGCCGGGCTTGCTGCCTGGCTCGTCCTGGTAGTAGTCGGGATACTCGGACATCGCCACGAGCTCGACCCTCGTCTTCTCGTCGAGAAACCGTGCCATCTTCGGTGCCTCGTCCACGTAGGCCTCGAGTCGATCGTCGGACACCAGGCCGGCGGTCGTCGCACGCATGTACTTCATCGCTTCATCACGTGAATCTGCAATGCCGACACCGGCCATCAGGTGATTGTCGGGGATCCACAATCCGCCGCCCGACATCGCCGAGGAGCCGCCGTACTGTGGGCTCTTCTCGATGAGCAGCGGGCTGCCGCCCTGCTCATGGGCGGCGATGGCCGCGACCATGGCACCGGCTCCCGAGCCGACGATCAGCAAGTCTACTGTGTGGTCCCAGTCTCCGCCGTTAGCATTCGTCATCGTTCGAGCCCTCCGTGTCGAATTCTACCCACGCTCCATGTGTATACGCCATGCGGCACCGAGCTATATCACTTTCCCTTGTACACCGGCTTGCGCTTTTCCATGTACGCTCGCGGGCCTTCCTCGGCGTCCTCGGAGTACCTGACGCGTTGGAAGAGCGCGTTCTCGAGCACGTAGCCCGCCTCGTGATTCCAGCACCGCACTGAGATCTCCTTGGCCGTTTTCACTGCCAGCGGAGCGTTCTCGCAGATCTGTTCGGCGAGCTTCATGGCCTCCGGCATCACTTCGTCCACCGTGGCCACCAGCCGGTTGACCATGCCGACCTCGTAGGCGCGGCGCGCGCTGATCGGACGACCGGTCAGCAACATCTCCATGGCGACCATCCAGGGGATGTAGCGGGGTATGCGAACGTGCGAGCCGCCGGCCGCGATCATTCCCCAGCGAACCTCGCCGAGCGCGAACTTGGCGTTCTCGGATGCGACGACCAGGTCAGCGCCCTGAATCAGCTCCGCGGTGGCAAATCCGTTCACGGCGCAGATGATCGGCTTGAAGATGTCCTGGAACACCCGCTTGGTCGGATCCGCGTTGATCTCCCACTCACCCGATCTGACGGCCGGGATCATCGTGTCGAGATCGCCGCCCGCGCACCACGCCTTGTCGCCCTTTGCGGCAAGAATCGCCACGAGCAACTCGTCGTCCTTGTCGAAGTCGTCGAAGGCGTCATAGAAGGCGTCCATCATCTCCGGCGTGAAACAGTTTGCCGCTTCTTCCCGGTTCCACGTCATGACTGCGATCTTGCCTTGCTTCTCGTACAAAAAGTGGGGAGATGTCCTCATCGTTTACTCCTTTCGTCACTGGGTTCGACCCGAGCTGGCGCACGCCTCGCGGCTTTGCGACGAGCGTTCATGAATGATCCGGGCTAACCGCCCACACGTCGAAACTTCGGTAGTGTCACCTCCGGCGTGACGTCGTCGAATACCACCTCGACGGGCATGCCCGCTTCGATGTCATCGGGATCGCAATCGACGATCCACGTGACCATACGCACGCCCTCTTCGAGCTCCACGACCACCGGCGCGTACGGTTGATCTTCCGCGAAAGCCGGATGCATGGGCCGGCGCACCACGGTCCACGTAAAAACCTTGCCGCGCCCGCTCGACCTTGCCCATTCCCACTCCCAGAAGCCGAACGACGAGCACATCGGTCGCGGCACATGCCGCCATTTTTCGCATTGCTTGCAGCGCTGGAAGCTCAGCTCGTGCTGCTTGCACCGCTCGTAGAACTCCCCGGTGGTGCCATCC
>PIVZ01000712.1 GCA_003354045.1 bacterium | reverse complement strand
GGGCGCGGCGGTGGCCATTCAACCAGGCACGCCTGCTTGTGGCAATTTGCCGGCCGGCCGTGCGAAGCCCGTGACGGAGTGTGTCAAAGCGTTAGTGTTAGCAGAGCGTGGGCCATAGTGTTGCAAGAACTTGCACGACGAGGGATGGGCCGCTGTAGAAGCACGGCCGGTCGTCGGCGCAGCCATATTCCACAAGGAGAAATACTTGCTATGGGAAGGAAAGTTTTCGTCGTCGGCGTAGGCATGACCAAGTTTGAGAAGCCAGGTTCGAAAGAGTGGGATTATCCCGACATGGCCCGCGAGGCGGGTACCAATGCTCTGAAGGACGCGGGCATTTCCTACGACAAGATCGAGCAGGCCGCCATCGGCTACTGCTACGGAGATTCAACCTGTGGGCAGCGTGCCGTCTATGAGCTCGGGCTCACCGGCATCCCCGTCTACAACGTCAACAACAACTGCTCGACCGGCTCGACCGCGCTGTTCATGGCCAAGCAGTTCGTCGAAGGCGGGCTTGCCGAGTGCGCGCTCGCGCTCGGCTTCGAGAAGATGGAGAAGGGCTCGCTGGGGATCAAGTACGACGACCGTACCAACCCGATGGACAAGCACTTCGGCTCCATGGTCGAGCTACGCGGGTTTGCCAAGGCGCCTGCCGCTCCGCAGTTCTTCGGCAATGCCGGCCGCGAGCACATGGAGAAATACGGAACCACGGCCGAGCAGTTCGCCAAGATCGGCCTAAAGAACCACAAGCACTCGGTCAACAACCCCTACTCGCAGTTCCAGGACGAGTACACGCTCGAGGACATCCTGAACGCCAAGATGGTCTACGAGCCTCTGACCAAGCTGCAGTGCTGCCCGACCTCTGACGGTTCGGGCGCGGCAGTGGTATGCAGCGAGGACTTCGTACGCGCGAATGGGCTCGAGGCCAAGGCCGTCGAGATCGTGGGAATGGCCATGGCCACCGACTTCCCGAGCTCCTTCGAGGAGAAGAGCTGCATCAAGCTCATCGGAGCCGACATGTCGCGCAAGGCCGCGGATACCGCCTACGAGCAGTCGGGTGTGGGTCCCGAGGACGTGGACGTCGTCGAGCTGCACGACTGCTTCTCGTGCAACGAGCTCATCACCTACGAGGCGCTGCGTCTCTTCGAGGAAGGCAAGGGTGGCGAGGCCATCGACTCCGGTGCCGTCACCTACGGCGGCAAGGTCGTGGTCAATCCGTCGGGCGGCTTGATCTCTAAGGGCCACCCGCTGGGCGCGACCGGCTTGGCGCAGTGCTCCGAGCTCAACTGGCAGCTTCGCGGCGAGGCCGACAAGCGTCAGGTGGATGGCGCCAAGGTGGCACTGCAGCATAACCTCGGGTTGGGCGGCGCCGCGGTCGTGACCATCTACAAGAAAGCCCAGCTCGGCTAGGCAAGACAGCTTTGCGAGCCGGCGCGGGTTTGGCGCCCAGGCTCGTGGCTAGTGATCGGGCCCGCGTGGCAATGCCGCGCGGGCCCGTTACGTTTGTGCCGTGTGGCCACGAACCGTGCCGCCGGAATCTTGGGACGTACGCGTTCTTTCACCCCGTCGTCTTGCCGCGCGGGGAGTGCATACGAGCAGTCGCGCTAGCGCTGGTGGATGAGCGGTAGGCCGGGCACCGGGCTGCGCGCGTGCAGGACGTAGTTGGTGGCGATGCTGCCGATGTAGAGGTCGCACATGTCGGGGCCGCCCCAGCTAACGTTGGTCGGCTGATTCATCAGTGCGCCGGTGGGATCCTCGACGATGGTCACCACCTCGCTCTCGGGCGTGATCGCGACGATCTTGTTCGCTGTGACCAGGGTCACCCACAGGTTCCCCTCGATGTCGAAGCCGCAGCCGTCGGTGTGCCCCAGCTTCGCCATGTCTGCCGGCTCCGGATCGCGGTCCCCGCAGGCCTCCTGCAAGGTGAGAAAGCCTAGCCGAGGTCCATACTCCTCGGGCTCACCCAGTGCGCCGTCAGGTCGTATCGGATAGCGGACGACGTTGCAGCCGGTGGTCTGACAGACGTAGAGGTGCGACTCGTCTTGATCGAGCGCCAACCCGTTGGCGAACTGCACCCCGTCGGCCATCTTCTCGAGCTTTCCCTCCGGGTCGAGCCGGTAGAGGAGGCCGTCTGCGCGGCCGTCGAGTGCATCCACCCACTGGTCGGCGAACGTCGAGTTGTCGCACCAGATGTTGCCGGCCTTATCGACGATCGGATAGTTCGAAGTTGTCAGCCGCCGGCCTTCAACCTCGCTTACCAGCACCTCGATCTCTCCAGTCTCTGGATCGAGCCGCTGCAGCTCGCCGTTGCCGAAGTTCGCGATCAGTATCCTGCCTTCGAGATCCATGTTGATCCCGTTGGGATCGCCGCCGGTCA
>PIVZ01001540.1 GCA_003354045.1 bacterium | reverse complement strand
CAGCCAGGCCTGGAAGCGGTTCCAGCGGGAAGCCCAGGCCACGTCCCGCCTGCGCTCGCCTCACACCGTGCAACTCTACGACTACGGCCGCGCCGAAGACGGCGCCTTCTACTATGTGATGGAACTTCTCGAGGGCTTCGAACTGTCGACTCTGGTGGAAAAGTACGGCCCCCAGGATCCCGCCCGCGTAATCCACCTCCTCGTTCAGGCCTGTCACTCCCTGGAGGAGGCGCACCGGGCCGGGCTCATTCACCGCGACATCAAGCCGTCCAACCTGTTCGTCTGCCGCTACGGCACCGACGACGACTTCGTGAAGGTGCTCGATTTCGGTCTGGTCAAAGAGGTCAGCGAGCAGGGTGCTAATGCATCGCAGCTCACCCAGCACGACATGGTGCTGGGCACCCCGGGCTTCATGTCGCCTGAGCTGGCACTCGGCGAGATTGACATCGACGGCCGAGCCGATTTGTACGCCCTCGGTTGCGTGGCCTACTGGCTTTTGACCGGAACCGTGCTCTTTTCAGCCGAAACACCAATGAAGACCCTGATGAAACACGTCAACGAATCACCGGGCGCACC
>PIVZ01000711.1 GCA_003354045.1 bacterium | reverse complement strand
TTGCCACCGGACGCAACACCGCCGCAGTGGACAGCTAGCGCGAGAGCATACGCGAGATCATGTGCTTCCTGTACTCGACGCCGCAGTACTGGCCTTCCCTCGACCTCTACGGATGGGGAGAGATCGGCCGCCAGCTGCGCGAGCTGACCCGGGAAGGGCGCTGGGCCGAGATGAAAGGCGCCGTCACCGACGAGATGCTCGCACAACTGGTCCCGATGGCCGTCCACGGCGAGATCGCCGACGTCATCCGCGACTGGTACGGCGGCCTCGCCGAAACAATCACGATGCGCATGCCCGCCGACCCGGCCGACGACGGCGCCATCGGACGGGTGATCGCCTCCCTGGCCAAGTGAGCAACGAACAGACCGTTCGTCTCATGAGAGGGTAAAGGGGCTATGCGCGCGTCCGCTGCCGGGATCTAGATCTCGCGAGCGGAGTTGAATCCGTCGTGGATGGCCTCGATGGCCTGGGCAACCTCGCGCGCATCGCCGACGATTCGGTAGGGGACGGCGCTCTTCAACAGCACCGCTTCCAGGGAGCTCTCGGATGTCACCCCGACTGCCAGAACGACGGTGTCCGCAGCCAGCGTCGCCACCTTGCCGTCCTGCTCGACCTCGACACCGGCATCGGTGATCCCAAGAGCGGAGGTGTCGGTCATGGTCTTTACGCCGAAGCGTGAGAGGTCTTGCATCATTCCCCAGCGAGTAGTCTTTCCGATGTCCTGGCCGAGCCTGTCCAGCATTTCGATCAGCGTCACTTCCTTGGTGCCGTGGGTGGCCAGCTCGTAGAGATCTTCGGGTGTCTCGGCTCGGTTGAGAAGCAGGAACTTCACGGCGTCTCCCGATAGCGTTCCCTTCTCCGCCAGGAACATCGCGGTCTCGACCCCTACCGCGCCACCGCCGATTATCACGATCCGGCGGCCGATCTCGGCTCCGTCCTGAAGAACGTCCCAAGCTTGCACGACGTTGGGGCGATCCACACCCGGGATGTCGGGTACGATCGGCCGGACGCCGGTGGCCAGCAGCACGGAGTCGGGCCTTTCCTTCTCGATCAGGGCGGAGTCCACCGCCTGATTGAGCACGACAGCCACCTGCTTCACCGTAAGCTGGATGGCCAGGTCTTCGGCCAGCTGAGCGAACTCTTCGCGTCCCGGCGGAGCGCCGGCCAGGTGGAGCTGGCCGCCGAGGCGCCCGCTCCGCTCGTAAAGCGTGACCTCGTGGCCACGTTCCTTGGCCGCCAGGGCTGCGCTCATACCGGCCGGTCCGCCGCCGATCACCATCACCTTCTTGGGCGAGGCGGCTCTCTCGATTCGCTTCGTACCTTCGTAGCCGGCCTTGGGGTTGCACAGGCACTCCACCGGCTTGAGGCTCATCAGGGCGTCAAAGCATCCCTGCGCACAGGCGATGCAGTGGACGATCTCGTCTTCGCGCCCGGTCCTCGCCTTCTCGGGCAGGTAAGGATCTGCGATCAGGCCACGCCCGATGGCCACCATGTCGCACAGGCCGTCCCTGAGCAGCTCGCGGGCCGTCTTGGGATCGTTGATCCGGTGGCTGGCTATGACCGGCACGTCGACCTGCGACTTGATGCCCCTGGCCAGGTAGGCGTACATGCCGCGGGGGACAGTGGCCGTGATCTGTGGCACCCGGGCTTGGTGCCAGCCAACGTTGACGTTGATGGCGTCGACGGTCCGGGCTTCTCCCAGCTTGGCGGCGTAAGCCTGCAAGTCCCTGCGCCCCAGCCCGCCAGGCATGAACTCGTTGCCGTTGATGCGGATGATGACAGGGTAGTCGCAACCGACGGCATCCCGGACCGCTTGCATCACTTCCAGCGCGAAGCGGGTACGGTTCTCGAAAGGTCCACCGTATTCGTCATCACGATGGTTGGTGACCTCCGACAGGAACTGACTCATCAGGTAGCCGCCGGCGCTGATGACCTCGACCGCGTCGAAGCCGGCCTTCTTCACGCGCAAGGCGGCCTGGGCGAAGTCGTCGATGGTCTCGTGGATCTCGTCGATAGAGAGGGAGCGGGGGACTTCCTTGGTGATACCCGGTACGTTCGAGGCGGACACCGGCTGCGCGCCATCCATGAAGAACGAGGAGGCATTGGCGCCGGCGTGATTGATCTGTATGGCACAGGCCGCGCCGTGGGCCTTTACGGCATCGGCCAGACGGCCGAGGCTCGGGATGAACTCGTCTCGCTGGGCGGCGAGCAGGCTCGGCATGCCGCCCGCCAGGTCGTTCACTGTGGCAAAGCCGGCGGTTATCATCCCGACACCACCTCGGGCCCTCTCCTCGTAGAAGTCCACCAGTCGGTCCGTTACCCTGCACTCGGACCCCATCCCAAGATGCATGGCCGGCATGTATATGCGGTTCCTGA
>PIVZ01000710.1 GCA_003354045.1 bacterium | reverse complement strand
TTCACGTTCTCCTCCAGACCTGTTGCGGTGTCGATTGGGCCCGCTTGCTGAGAAACCTCCTGCCCCACGCCCGTCGCGTCTATATCGGTATGAAGCTCGAGCGCGAGGACGCGCACCAGAGGTTTACCGGCCGCGGCAACGGTCGCATCAAGGAAAACATCGAAAGGCTCATCAACGAGCAGTCTGTCGAGGTCCTGGTGCGCGTTCCGCTGGTGCCCGAGGTCACCGCTACGGCCGAGAATCTCGAAGGCATCGCCGCGTGGTTACGCCAGCGCGGCCAGCGTCGCATCGCACTGCTGCCCTATAACCCGTTGTGGACCTCGAAGGCGCACGGGCTTGGCCAGTCGCCGGACTACGAGCACAAGAGCTGGATGGACAGCAACGAGCGCGAGGCCGCCAAGAAGCTGTTCGCCGACTTCGAGCTCGAACGCGATTTCTAGCGCCAAGCCCGGCGACCTGCAGACCTACTCGCCCTCTGAGCCGCGTAGGCTTGACGGTCACGCACGGCAGGGATTACTCCGGCATCAGGCCTTGCATCCTCTCGAAGGCGTCGAAGTACTCGCCGACCATCTCCTGGATGACCCAGCGCACCGGACGTATGTCGTTCATGCGGCCGACGATCTGCCCCACCGGGTTGAATGCTACCGGTTGGGCCTTGCTCGCATAGCGGTGTACGCGGGTAACGGCATCGGCTGTTACCATCCATTGCAGAGGCATGCCGAGAGGCTTGGGCGTATCCTCGCGCTCCCAGGCCTCGGTCCAATCGTTGCGCAGCACCCGGGCGGTTTTGCCCGTCCACGAGCGCGAGCGCACCGTGTCGCGCGCGGTTGCCTGTATGTAGGATTCCTTCTGCTCGGGGGAGCTTTCGGCCTCCGAGACGGTAAGCCAGATCGAGCCGGTCCATACACCCTCGGCGCCCATGGCCATTGCCGCCGCCATCTGTCGGCCGCTGCCGATGCCTCCAGCCGCAAGCACTGGAAGCGGCGATACGGCTTCAATCACGTCCGGCCACAATATTATGCTGCCGATCTCGCCGGTATGGCCGCCGCCCTCGTAGCCCTGCGCGATGACGAAATCGAGGCCGGCATCCTTGTGCGCCACGGCCTGCTTCTTGCTGCCGCATAGCGCACCAACCAGGCGCCCGGCGTCCTGAATCTCCTTGACCACTTCCGGCGGTGGCGTGCCCAGCGCGTTGGCAACGAGCTTGACCTTGTCGTGCTTGAGCGTCTCCTCGATCTGCGGCCACGCCGTGGCCTCCGTCCATCCGAGGATCTCGCGGGCTTTCTCACCCTCCGGCAGCTCGGGAACGCCGTGATCAACCAATAGCTTGGCGGCAAAATCACGGTGCTCTTGAGGGATCTGCTCCTGCAGCATGGTTTCGAGCTTGCCGAAGTCGGTTTCGCCGATGCCTTCGTACTTGTTCGGCAACACGATATCGACGCCGTAGGGATTCTCGCCTACGTGCTCGTCGATCCACGCGAGCTGGGTCACCAGCTCCTCGGTCGAGAAACCGACGGCGCCGAGAACGCCGAAGCCGCCGGCATTGCTGACCGCGGCGACGACGTCGCGGCAATGGGTAAAGGCGAAGATGGGATACTCGATCCCCAGCCTTTCACAGAATTCAGTACGCATTGATCCTCCTCGCTGTCTTTCTTCCCGGCCTTGCCGGGGGCTAGTCGCTTCTCGCTGACCGCGGCCGGCCCTCGGCAAGCGCGTCGCCGAGAAATGCGGCCGAGCGACGCATGCTCTCGCCCAAGGGATAGGCGGGGTCGTTGATCCATTTGGTGATGTTGCCGATGATTACGCTGACGACGATCTCGGCGAGAAACTCGGGCTTCTCGCCGCGGAGCACGTCTCCCTGGGCCTGGCCATCGCGAACGAGCTCGGTCATGTAGCCCTGAATGCCGACCAGGCGTACGCCGGACTCGGCCGGTGTGGCCGTGTGGAGCACCTCGAGGAGAACCCGACGGGTCAGCTCGGGAGCCCGGGTGACCAGCAGCGCCCCCCGTTTGGCGAACCCGAGGAGGCGCTCCCGCGTGCTCACACGGCGCTGGCGCTGTTCCTCGACGAGCGCCCGAAAGTGCTCGTAGACGTCAGTCGCCATCTCACGCAATACATCTTCTTTGGTATGGAAGTGGTTGAAAAACGTAGCTTGTGCGATATCGGCGGTCTCGGCGATATCGGCAACCGTGGTGGCTTCGAAGCCCTTCTCGAGGAACAGCGAACGCGCGGTTTCGAAGATGCGCTGGTGCAGCTCGCGGCGCCGACGGGCGCGCCGTCCTTCGTCGCTGCCCGACTGCTGATTCTCTATCGTTGGCGCGGTGACCATGGAGCGACCCTATTGATAGAGTCACTCCACCTATTTGTCAACTCGCGTC
>PIVZ01000709.1 GCA_003354045.1 bacterium | reverse complement strand
TTCAAGCGGTCTCCGAGCTGCCCGGTACGCTCGGTGAGGTTCGCCGGTTGCTCGACCATCCCGCCTACGACGGCAACAACCCGAACAAAGTGCGGGCGCTGGTGGGTTCGTTTTGCGCTGGCAATCCGATCCGTTTTCACGACGCAAACGGCCGGGGCTACGCGTTTCTGGCCGAGCAGATCGGTGGTCTCGACGCCGTCAATCCGCAGGTGGCAGCGCGCCTGGCCGGCCTGCTGAGTCGCTGGCGCCGTTACGACGACCAGCGCAGGAGTGCCATGAAGCGGCAGCTCGAGGATATGCTGGGCAAAGAGACGCTTTCCAACGACGTTTACGAGATCGTCTCGAAGAGTCTCGGCGGCGAAGAGGGGGCGTAGAGGCCACTGTCAGGCGAGTCGTAACTACGGGCGAGGCCGGCCGCCTCGAGGGGCGCTCGAGCGCTGGCGCGACTTTTCGGCCGGGGCCCCGGGTACGGTATGGCGCCTTCGCGTCCTCGCGCCGTCGTCGGCAATCAGTGCTCTTCAGTCGTATTTTTTGAGCTCGAGCCGCCCGACTTGGTCCTGGTGCACTTCGTCGGGGCCGTCGGCCAAGCGTAGCGTTCGCAGATTGGCGTAGGCGCGGGCCAAGAAGAAATCCTGCGAGACCCCGGCGCCGCCGTGTACTTGGATGGCCCGGTCCACCACCCGCAACCCCATCTGCGGCGCCACGACCTTGATCTGTGCGATCTCGGAGCGGGCTGCCTTGTTGCCCACCGTATCCATCATGTAGGCGGCCTTGAGTGTGAGCAGCCGGGCCTGGTCGATCTCCATACGCGACTGGGCAATGTACTGCTTGGTGATGCCCATTTCGGCCAACGGGCGCTTGAACGCCACCCGGCTTTTCGCCCGCCTGCACATGGCCTCTAGCGCACGTTCGGCTACACCGATGGTTCTCATGCAGTGATGGATGCGGCCGGGACCGAGGCGCCCTTGGGCGATCTCGAAGCCACGCCCCTCGCCGAGTAAGATGTTCGAGACGGGCACCCTCACGTCCTTGAAATCCACCTCTCCGTGTCCGTGCGGAGCCTCGTCGTAGCCGAGCACCGAGAGCATTCGCTTGACGGTGACACCGGGTGTGTCGGTGGGCACCAGGATCATCGACTGCTGGTTGTATTTTGCCGCGTTAGGATCGGTCTTGCCCATGAAGACCAGAATCTTGCAACGCGGGTCACCGGCCCCCGAGGTCCACCACTTACGTCCGTTGATGACGTATTCGTCGCCGTCGCGCACGATGCTCGCCTGTATATTGGTCGCATCGGAGGAGGCCACGGCCGGCTCGGTCATCGCGAACGCTGAACGGATTTCCCCGGCCAGCAACGGTTCGAGCCAGTCGTTGCGCTGCTCTTCGGTTCCGTAGCGGACCAGCACCTCCATATTGCCGGTATCGGGAGCCGAGCAGTTGAAGGCCTCGGGGCCGAACGGAGAGCGCCCCATTATTTCGCACAGAGGGGCATATTCCAGATTCGTGAACCCGGCGCCATAGTCGCTCTCCGGCAGGAAGAGGTTCCAGAGCCCTTCCGATCTCGCTTTGGCCTTGATCTCCTCGAGCAGGGGCAGGACCTTCCAGCGGGTCGATCCGGCGGCTACCTGCTCTGCCAGGGCCTGCTCGCTCGGATAGAGGTGCTCGTCCATGAACGCGGTGACCCGGGCTTGCAATTCCTTGACCTTGTCAGAGTACTCGAAGTCCATGTTCTACTTTCTCCTCGGTTCTCTCGTGCTCTTTCCTCTGTCCCGGGTGGCGGCGCGCGACGCGGCGCGTCCGGCGCCGGAGTTTCTCAGTCCTAGCCGGGAACAACAACCTAAGCCACTGCCCAAGCTAGGGTTTGCTTCCCGCCCGCCGTGTGACAATCTCGTCAGAGCGCCCGACTCGGGGCCGTTTTCAGGACGATGGGTGCAATCGGAATCGTGTTGCCGGCCATGGCCGCAATAGGCGGGGCCCCCGTGGTCCGGACGCTGGCGGATGGTTTTTTTGCGACCGCCGCCTTCGCCCTTTCGGCCGTGCCCGCGGTCAGCTACTCTACGATGCGGTGCATGGGGGTACGCGGTTCGTGGCGATCGGCCTGGGTAGACCGTGGTATTTCTCCGTGCCGGTCCGGCAGGTCATGGAGAACGTAGTCTCCTTGGGTTTTCCGAACTTGCGCCATTCTACAAAGAGATCGTGGGGGGTGGTTGCAGTCGCCGCTGCGCTGTGGCTCGCGGCCGAGCCGGCTGCGGCTGCCACCCTGACGGTCAGGAATCTTGCCGACGCCGGCCCCGGCTCCCTGCGGCAGGCGATAGTGGACGCCCGGCGTGGAGACACCATACGTTTTGATACCGCCGGCACGATAGAACTCACCAGCGGCGAGC
>PIVZ01001539.1 GCA_003354045.1 bacterium | reverse complement strand
TCGTGGTGGAACATCGAGCGGAACTTCTCGTCGGCGAAAAAACCATGCGTGGCCAGGTGAAGGTAGCGGGTGGCAGGCATCGCTTGGCGCAACAGGTACTCGTTTGCTTCGGTTCCTCGAAGGACGCGCCCCGGCGTCGCCGCCTCGTACAACGTCCCCAGCGCCGCCACTTCGGTGGCCGTGCCTGCCAGAAACGGCCACTGGGGCAACTCGTCGGCCGATGGTCCTCGGGTTCTCGGCATGAGCTCGTCGGCGGCTGCCAGTAGCGTCTCGGTTGGCTGCTTGCCGTACTCGACGCCGCCGACCAGCAAAACCCCCCCGGAGCTGACCGGTGGCTCGGTCAATTGCGCATAGAGCTGCTGGCCGCTGCCCGCCGTACCCAGGACATAGTCTTCGATCAGATAGGAGCCGGGCCGTCGTCCCGGCAGCGCTGCCCAGGGCAGCCGGGTCAGGTCGCCGTCGGGAACGATGATCACGCGCCCGCAACCGGCCAGGTGCGGCTCGAGCTTCTCCCAGATCGCTTTCCGCAGACGCTGCGGCGGCGAGTCGACGGACTCCTTACCCTCGGGCTCCGTCC
>PIVZ01001538.1 GCA_003354045.1 bacterium | reverse complement strand
AGCGTTTTGATGTGGTCGACCGCACTCGCGATCTCTCCCGCGGCTTGTTCTCCTTCCTCTCGCTCGCGCTCGATGATTGGGGCAGTCATTGCGCTAAAGACGGCGGACTTGCGACTGCCCGGTGGAAGAGCCGTAGCCGTGTAGGTGTTGAGGGGCTCCGAGTACCCTGGTGATACCGCGACTTCAACCCGTCGCGCGACGGCCGTAGATATGACACCGAGCGCCAGCATTCCAGCCAGGTCCGTTGGGGTCTGGGTTGCCTCCGCTTCGCACTCCACGTAGTCGCGAAGCCACTCGGGAAGTACCTCGGTCGGGAATTCGGGTCCGTGGCTGCGGCGGAAGGGAACGAGCTCGGACCATTCCTCGACGTCCTCTCCGTCGGTTGCCTCGCCCATCCACGGCGTGATGTCGAACGGCTGAAAGGCATCCTTGAGAGCCAGGCCGTGTACCACGATGGCGTCGTGGGCGTCGTGGCCCTTCGCGGCACAAACAACCTCGATGGACTTCACCACCGGCTTGAGGTTCGCGTATACCTCCGCGGCGTGGAGTTGGCCCTTATGCGACGGGGTCGTCTCCTCC
>PIVZ01000133.1 GCA_003354045.1 bacterium | reverse complement strand
CTACGAAGAAGCCGTGCGCGAAGGGCTCGAAGCCGCAATGGACGACCTGACTTGGCGCCGCCGCTCGGAACGCGTCATCATCATCGTCGGGAGCTCGCCGCCTCACAAAGAAGACGTCGCCGCCATAGGGGCCCTGGCGGAGGAATTCCGCGAAGGTGGCGGCGTCATCAGCGCCATCGACCTCACCAAGAGAATGCACGAGGAGTACCAGCGGCGGCTCCACGAGTGGCTGCATGGGGAAGAGCCCGAGGTCATCTCGGAGATGCCGGCGTTCTACAAAGAGGTGCAGCAGAGCTACGCAATGATCGCTGACAACGGAGGAGGGGAGCTTGCCGTGCTCGGTTCGGACGCCGAGCTCACGGAGCAGATTCTCTACTTTGCCTTCGGTTCGCGCTGGAAGAAGGAGATAGCCCGGTATGCCGGCGGAAAGTGAATTCAACTCAGGAGATTCGGCCATGAAACGTCTAGCAGCCACTATACTGTGCGCTCTGTTTGCCCTGGTCCCGCTGGTGGCCTCGGCGCAGACGGAGCCGGCCGCCACAGCCACGGCGCTCAATTACACGGTGATGGACCTGATCCGTTTCGGGGGCTGGGTCGGCTACGTCATCATCCTCCTTTCCGTCGTGGCGGTGGCTCTGGTGATCGAGTACGCACTCTCGATAAGGGCCAAGACGTTGATGCCCGAAGAGGAGCACAACGAGCTCAAGCGGTTGATGGAGGAGACGGATTACGACTCGATCGTCGCAAAGCTCGGCAACAAGGACGCGTCGTTCCTGACCACCGTCGTCGCCTCCGGGGTCAAGGAACGAGACAGGGGCTACGACGCCGTCGTCAAGAGCATGGAGGACGCGGCCGATGTCGCTACCGGCCGCCTGCTGCGCAAGATCGAGCATCTCAACATAATTGCCAATATCGCCCCCATGCTCGGCCTGCTCGGCACGGTGATGGGGATGGTGAACTCGTTCAACCAGATCTCGATCGCCGTGGGAGGTGTCGATCCGCGCAGGTTGGCCGCGGGGATCTTCGAGGCGCTGATGACGACCGTGATGGGACTGATAGTGGCGATCCCCGCCCTCTACATGTTCGGGATCTTCCGTAACCGCGTCGATGCGATGGTCTCCGATGCCAGCGTGGACGCAGAAGCGTTGGTCGAGCCTCTCAAGAACCACGGGACCTGATCCGGCCATGAAGAATCCGCGATCGCATCGGCCGAGGTCGATCTCCTACCGCATGACCGCGATGATCGATATGGCCTTTCTACTGATCACATTCTTCGTGATGTCGATCCGCTTCGGCCAGGTGGGGGAGGAGGAGATAGTGCTGCCCAATGCCGACCAGGCCAGCGAGGTCACCGACGAGCGCGTCGAGCTGATAACCCTCAACGTCACCCGCGGGGGGCTCTACACGGTCAACGCCGTCCAGCACACACCGGCCGCCCTGCTCAATTACCTCCAACGCCGCGAAGGCCGCGCCAAACGCAAGCTCGAGGTGGTCATTCGCGGCGACCGCGAGACGACCTTCGACGCCATTCAACGGGCCATGCGCATAAGCGCCGAGGCCGGCATACCCGACCTGAGCCTGGCGGCCTTGCAGATGCCGGACGAGGCAGGCGAACAGCACTGAGCGACGGACCGATGCGGCCACCCCACAAAGCGCGGGCGCGAGCGGCAATGACCGAGTTCCAGCTCGGACCACTCATCGACTGCGTGTTCCTGCTGCTCACCTACTTCTTGTTCACAATCTCTTTGACCACGGCCGAAGGCCTGTTGCCCTCGGAACTCGCCCTGGGTGAGGACAACGAGCAACGCGAGATGCCGCTGGAGGAAGACAAGCAGGAGATCTTCATCCGCGTCGTGCAGACCGGCGGGGACGTGCAGTATTTCATCAACGACTGGCCTGTCACCGACTTCGGGCAGGTGGCGGAGCACCTCACCTCTGTGCCCAAGGAGTCTCTGGTCGTCATAGACGCCGGTCCCAACGTCGCCTACCGGCACGTGGTGAGGCTCTACAACCACTGCTTGCGCGTCGAGATAGCGCAGGTCGTCTTCCCCATCACGGGCGGCGGCGGAATTAGCGGAAGCGCACCTCGCTCATGAACGACGGCATGAGTAGACGATCGGCGATGCGGCCGGCGCCGGCCCGCCGTCGCTTGGCGCTGACGGCATTGGCCGCGTTGTGCGTGCTCGCCGTCGCCGGCCTCGGCCACAGTGCCACCGTAGCGGAGTTCGGTGAGGGCATCCGCCGCACCAAGGCGACAGCGGCTGCTCTGGCCAAAGGGCGATGGAACAAGCCCGCCGAGGAGAAGCTGGTAGACCGGCTCGACGGTCTGTCCGACGACTTCCACGATCTCGCCGCCGACGGTGCCTCTCTGGTCAGCTCCGGCAAGGCCCTGCTCGATCTCATGGTGAATGTGCACAAGCGCTACACGCGCGTGCTCGAGGAGATGCAGGCCGAGGTGATTCGCATAGACGGCGACCTGGAGGCCGTACAGGACAGCGACGCCTGGCAGGACCGTGAGCTGCTGGCGATGCGCCTGCTCTACCGCATCAACTGGGTGCGTTACGAGATGGCCACCCGCTACGAGCGCAACACCGGCAAGCGCACCGAATTGCTGAAGGCCGCGCGCTCCGGCTTTGCCGAGTTCCTGGGAAGCGGAGACATCGAGCTCACCAGCGAGTCGCTGCTGGGCCACGGCCTGGCCAGCAAGACGCTCAAGGACTACGACCGGGCGGCGGCCGATTTCGAGGCCGTCCTGGCCGACGGACCTCCCGGCGAGCTACAGGTGCGCGCCCGTGTCTCCCTGTGCCAGACGCTGCTGGCAGCCGGCCGCATCACCGACGCGCTCGGCGCGACGAGCACACTACTGAAGGCGGGGTCCGCAGGAGAGGTGCACAGACAGGCGCTGTTCCTCAGAGCCAAGGCGTTGCTACTGGCCGTAGGTCGCTACGCCAGCCGCCACGGAAGCTCCGAGCGCGCGCGTATGCGCGCCGAGGCGGCGCGCCACTTGGAAGAGATGTACCGAAGCGGCTCCTACTGGAGAACCAAGGCGCTGCAACTCATCGACTCCGGAATCCAGAATCCGGGCGAATGGGCCGCCGGAAAGGCCGGACCCTTCGTCAGCTGGTTGGTGGCCGAATCGTCGCGGCGGCGCGGAGAATGTCCGACGGCAGTCGCTCTCTACGAATCACTGCTCGCGCGCGGCGCCTACGCGACGGAGTCGCACTACGGGATCGGTTTCTGCGCTTTCCACGAAGGAGACTACCCGCGCGCCCTCGATGAACTCTCGGCCTTCCTGGACAGGACCGAGAACGGTCATGCCTATCGCCAGCAAGCCGCCTACCTGCGCTTCAAGAGTGCCGAGTCGGTCTACTTGAAGGTTGGCGCAAGCGCGCAGGAACAGGCCACGGACCGCTACCTCGAGGCGCTCGAGTCCTACCTGGACATCGCTCCCAAGCACGCGCAGGCTTACGAGGCCTGGTTCCGCCTGGGCGAGTGGCATCGTGACCGAGACGAACACGCGGCCTGTGCCGACGCGTTCGAGCAAGTAGCGGGCGATGCCGCGTTTCAGTTGAAGGGCATGTTCCTGGCGGCGCAGTGCCGTGCCCAGGTGGTCTTGGACCTGCCGGCCGATGCCGAGGCCGAGACGGTCACGGCCGCCGTAGCTGCGGCCGACCGTTTTCTGGAGGAGGCACAGGCGTTCAGGTCGGCCAAGAGCGAGAACGGCGCCGACACGCTGCTCGCCCCCATGGAGGCCAAGGCCGTGGTCATCGGCGCCGCTCTCTCCCCTAGAACGGCGGCCGGCACGATGAAGGAGCGCCTGGAGCGCCTGCGCGGCTTCGAAGAGCGCTTCCCCTCTGAAAGCACTACCTTGCCCGAGGTGCTTGCCCTGCGCATCGTCGCCCATCGCCACCTGGGTGACCTCGACGGTGCCGGCGCCGAGCTCGAGCGTCTGCTAGCCCAGGAAGAGGCCGGCACCTACCAGCACGATGCGCTGAAAAAGCTCGGCATCGTCTTCCTCGAGGAAGCGGCAAAACGACTCGACGAGGACGACGCAAAGGGAGCCGCCCGCTCCCGCGCAGTGGCACTCACCATATACCGGCGGCTTCTCGAGGAGAGCCGCGAAGGCCGCCTCGAGGCACCGATTGCCGGTTTGGAGAAGCTCGTCGCCGACCTCGAGGCTCCGCTGCTGTAAGCGGCGCGAGCGCGGGCGGGCGCGGCCACCAGTTCCTTCTCGGCAAGAGTGTAGGCATCGCGCGCGCGACAATCCTCGCTGACGCGCAGCAGCCTCCCCCCAGGCGGGTCACGGCCCGCCCATTGCCAAGTTCAAACACGAATTCGATCATTGATAGAGCCATCTCGTCGCCAAACCCATTGACAAGACCCCCAACGCAGAGTGAGAATCAGCACCGTAGCGACACGAAACCTGCTTTATCCACACGACGGATCGAGGCCCCTGAGGATCGCTACCTTGAACATCTGCAAGCCCCGTAGCCTCGACACGTTCTGACCGGCTTTTGATAGCCGTTTCATATGGGGAGGTGCCATGAAGAAATTCATCGTACTACTTATTGTCGGGGTTGCCGTGGCAGTGGCCCCGCTCGACTCTCACGCGCAAGCACCGGCTTACGATCACCTGAAATGCTACAAGATGCGCGATACGACGAAGTTCAACGCGTCGGTTACGCTCGAAGCGCTCCAGGAGCAGTTCGGCTTGGAGGATTGCCGCGTAAAAGGGAAGGGAAAGTTCTTCTGCATCCCGGTGACGAAGAAGGTCACCTTCTTCGAGAACCGCTCCTCGAGCGTTCCTTCGATCCAGACGAGCTTACCCGGCGACGATCAGCGCGAAGACCGCATCTGCTACCGCATCAAGTGCCCGGATGTCGATCTGCTGCCAGAGACGGTGACGGATCAGTTCGGGACGCGCCTGATCGGCAAGTTCAAGCCGTCGCTGTTGTGCACACCCGCGGTGAAGGGAGACGTCCCGCCGCCCGAGCCCTGTGAGGCAACAGGGGGCACGGCAGCGGACATTTGTAATGGTTCATGTCCGAACCTGGGTGAGACTTGTCGGCCCCTCCAGGGCACAACTATCTGCGAGTGCTTACCGGACCCCGTCCTGTGTGAGCAATCCGCGCCGCAGTGTAACGGATTGTGTACGGATTCGACCGAGGTCTGCCGCATGGTGACGGCGGCGGGCGACTGCTTGTGTGTGCCTAAACCGGTACCGTGCGCGGATACGGCGCCCACTTGCAACGGCGACTGCCCGACTGGGGCGCACTGCTTCCTGGCGGCCGACGGGACCTGTGACTGCTTCGACGTCCAGCCTTGTAGCCAGTCGGCGGCGCCGCAGTGCGCAGGCCTCTGCGCAACCGGTCAGACCTGTAAGGCAGACGCGGTCGCAGCGCTTTGCAGCTGCCAGTAGACCGGCACGGGCACTGAGCCCAAACCAGTACCGGGCGCCGGGGTGGACCTCCGTAGGTCCACCCCGGCGCCCGTGTGAACGCGTCCGGCTTCAGCGTCGGCCAGCCCCTCGTCTAACCCGGATTATCCCTGAATCACTCTGCTGCGGCGTCCAATCGCACACCATCTCGCGCCACGCGGCTGCTCAGAACTCGACCAGGAAGCCCTCGGCCTCGCCTGTGGCGATATCGGTCATCCGCACTCGCGCGCGGTCGTAGTCGCCGAGCTCGTAGTAGAGGTAGCCGCTCACGCTGTCACCGGCCGCGAGCCTTCGCGCCACTATCTTGCGCTCGCCGATGATACGCGCCGCCGTCATCACATCACCGATGTCTTCGCCTCCCGCGGCGCCCTTTACCCGGGCGGCCGCCTCCGCCGGCGTAAGCGGCTCGATGGTACGACGCGAGCCGCGTACACGCACGGCGATATCCCTCGGGTCGAACCCGTAGGCGCGCTTGCTCGAGTTCTCGACGGTGACCTTGATCGGAAGGATGCCGGCCGCGCTGACGTCGGCGTCGAAGTCGAGCACAGTACCGAAGCCACGTACCGGCTCCAGCTTGACGGAGATGCTGCCGCTCGGCGACGGGCCCGCCGGCCGTGCGGCAGCCGCACCCGCATCGCCGGACCCCGCTCGGGCCGCGCTAGGAGCCGCATCACGGCGCCGGCCCTTTATCTCGCCACGATCGACGATCAGTCCGCTACGGCCCGTAAACGACAGGAACATCCCGCGCTCGAACGACTTGTCACCGCCGAGACCGGTCTGCTTGGGGTCTACGTGAATTCCGGTCTCATCGCAGGTGATGGTCACGTCACCGGTCATGGAACCGCGGGAGTCGGTCTTGGTTGCGCGGATGTGACCGGGCTTGCCCGGCCGCGCCGGCCGAAAGGCCGTCACCTCCATCTTCATCCCCACCACCGAGTCGTACACGAGCTGGTTGGCCTCTGCGCAGTCCACCTCGTGGGTGTGAACCTCGAAGGACTTCGACACCGGTGTGCACGAGCACACCGCAAGCAGCAGCACCACCAGCAGGCGCTTCATCGCGGTATCATGAACGATCGGCATGGGTCACCCTGCAATCTACTACAACAGCACGCGGCTATGCACGCGCCGATCTGCATTCTCGCCACCAGCCACTCACGCGGCGAGCGCCCGGTTGAAAAACCCGTACCCGTCTAGCCGGCGACGTTGCCCTTCTCCCAGAGCTTCGCGTACTTGTAGTAGACGTAGATGACTTCTTCCATGGCAGCGATGAATCCCACCATGCCGTGGCGAAAGCCCTGTCTTATGAAGTAGCTCCGGATGAAACGCACGAGCGGGCGCAACACGACATCGACCGCACTGGCCCTGCGGCCGCGCTCCCACATGGCCTCGGCTTTCTCGGTGGAGTAGCGGTCGTATACCTGGCACTGGTCGGCGAGATTCCGGTCGCGGAGGTGGATGAAGTCGCCGTCGAGGCTCTCGAGCTTGCCGTCGATGCCGAGACGGCAGTGTGGGTTGTCGCCGATCCAGCGGCACGCCGCGGTGCGGGCGAGCCGCCGGGTGGTGTCCTTGAAGAGCGTTCCGTACCGGAAGTACACGCCGAGGTGGCGCGTGACACGCTTCAGGCGGTAGCCGTTGACCGTCGGGTCCGGATCGGCGAGCGCTCTCTCGATGGAGAGGCGAAGCTCGGGACTCACGCGTTCGTCGGCGTCGAGGCTGAGACCCCACTCGGTGGTAACCTGATCCAGGGCGAACTGTGACTGCTCGCGGAACCCTTCGAACGGGTGCTCCATGACGTGGGCGCCGTGCTCGCGGGCGATCTCGACCGTGCGGTCCGTCGAGTAGGAATCGACGACGATCATCTCGTCGCACCAGGCGACGCTATCGAGGCAATCGGCGATCTTGTCCTCCTCGTTATAGGCGTAAACGTAAGCGGTGACGGTCTCACGGCGGGGCGGCTTGGGAATGAGCGTCTGCGCTGCCGGGCGGTCTGCATTGCTAACTGTCATGATGCTTATCCGTTACTACTGCTGGGGAGTCGGCGCCGCCGGCGGCTTGCAGCCACGCGGCCGTGTCCAGCGCGTCATGCGGAATCCGTGAGCGGCACAGCTTGAACAGCGTGCGGCGCAAACCGCGCTGCTGGTGACCGCCGGCCACGAAGGGCAGCAGCCGGCGGATCTTACGGAGGAGTTGCCGCTTGGTCCGGACGTAGTGCTCGATGCTCTCGCCGGAACGTAGGCGCCGGGTCCAGCCGATGGATCCGCAGAATCCGCACGGGCCGAACTCATCGGAAGGCAGGATGTCCTCAGCGAACACGGCCACGGGACCGTCGAAGGGATTGAGCACGTCATGCATGGCAACGATGGCGCCGTCGGTGAGATAGGGCGCGAACTTGCTGAAATCGGACTTGGCCGACGCGTACGAGTGGTCGCCGTCGATCCAGAGAAGACGGATCGGCCGGTTCCAGCTCTCGGCGAGCCGGCCGGAGGTCATCTCGTGAAACTCGACCTGGTCGCGCACCCCCGAGCGCTCCAGATTGGCGTAGAACTCGTCGCGAACCATGGCCGGGTCGGCACCTGAGGAGACGGCAGTGAACTCCACGGCATCGGGGGTCAACGGATCGACAGCTACGACGCCGGCCCGGCCCGAGATCCGCGCGGCCCGCGCCAATACGACCGTTGACTTTCCCTTGTAGCTGCCAATTTCGAGGATCTCGCCCGCAGCGTCCGCGGTAGCTGCAGCCAGTACCAGAAGAAAAACCTCACGCTCCTTCAAGTGGCCGGCAACCGCCCGGCAGTCGGCGAGGATGGCGCTTGCATCTTCGTCAAATCCTTCTGGAATTCGCATGCCGTTACTCTACCGGGACGCCGCAACGCCGTTCGAATAGCCGAAGCGGTTCAAGGCCTGTGCTTCAAGCTTCTCGACCTCGCGACGGAGGTTTTCGTCCCACACCGGGCGCGAGCTCGACCGGTCGCTGGTGTTCACCGGGGCGAGCGCGCGAACCCGTGACTCGTCGAAGACGACGTCGAGTCGTCGCAGGACCTTGACGAGATCGTCAGCGAGACATTCCTGACGGCCCACGAAGTCGATCTCCGGCGTCGCGTACCAACCATACATCCGGCTAACGTAGCCGGGGCTCTTGTCCATCACATTGCGCACGAAGCGGTCGAAGTCAGGGGCGCCGAGGTCGTCCAGCTCGGCGGTGGGATGCCACCTGGACAGCCCGAGGCTATTCTTCCCCCACTGATTCCAACCCCTGCCGCACATGTAGGCCCAGTACGACTCATACCAGGCTAGCGGATGCCGTATGAAGCAAAACTTGAAGGCGCGCCGGACGCGATGTTGCCATAGAGGGCCGGCCTTGGCCACTGCCTGAAGATACCGCCCGGGATAGTGCTTGGCGCAGTGAAGCACACGCTCCATGTCGGCGTGCTTGGAGGAGAAGCGGCACTGCACGAGGTCGAGGTCCTCCAGGACCTTGCGCACCCACATCCCGCCGGTCTTCGGAATGTGCAGGAACACTGCGTCGGTTTTCAGGAGTACGGCCACACTGCTTCCCGCTTTACGGCAGAACGGGACGACACCCTGTGCCGGCCGTTCCGATCAGCGATCAGCAATTATAGAGGCAAACCTTCGACAATTCAGCCTCGACGCCTGCGGCCATGGCGACGCGGCGGGGTCTGTGTGACTCCGAGCAGCGGCGGTGGCTCACTAGCGCGGGCAGCCGCAGGTCGGACTCACGAGCCCGATTAGATCGTTCCCCCCGCAACCGCCAGTGCGCCAGGCGCGCTTACGGCGCTGTTTACCTGACCCCGAAGGCCAGTAGCTCCACTGGGAGCCCGTTGGCGTTCTCCAGGACGAATGTGCCGCAGGCACCACACGCCCAGCTGCAGCGGTGACTCCCCGTATTGGTAGGAGCTCCCATAAGTGACGTCAGATCAAGACTAGCAACGAGTGCTCGACAGCTACCCCCGCCGGTTGGACAGTTGTAGACACCAGGGGCGAGCGTCGCAGGCTTGAAGCAGAACGCTTCGTTCGCAGTGGTAAAGCTCGAATTCGGTGTACAAGCCGGAAGCCCCGTCAGCGTCCAACCAATGTACTTTCGAAAGTTGGCGGTTCCGTAGCTAACATCCGGCTGACCGGCCGAGACTGGATTGCACTGTGCCAGCAGATCTGAGCCCTGCGGGCCCCAGAAGAGCAGGACCAAGAAAGAAGTAACAATGAGTCTTCTCATTGTAGTATTCCCCGTAGCGAATTTGATCGCAGGCAAAATCACGCTCCCACCCTGGACTCCTGTTGTCAAGGAATCGGCAGAGGCTGGCAGGACGACTCGGTTCTGATGTGCAACGAAGGTCGGAGCGAAAAACTCGTAAAGGCCGCAATGGCCCGCTC
>PIVZ01001537.1 GCA_003354045.1 bacterium | reverse complement strand
GGCGTAGTAGTTCGTGTACTCGAGCGACGTGGAGGCGTTGTTGTCGCCACCGATCCCCTTGATGATCCGATCCATGTCGCCCGGACCGAAGCGCTCGGTTCCCTTGAAGAACATGTGTTCGAGGAAGTGGGAGATGCCGAGCCACTCGGGCGACTCGTGCGCCGTACCGGTCTGGCACCAGATGCTGACGTACGCCGCCGGCGAGTGCGGCATCTCCTTGATGATCAGCGTCACACCATTTGCCAGACGGGTGCGATAGAACGGGCTCAGGCTGGACTGCCCACCCTCCCCGATGATGTCGAAATCTCTTTCCGTCCCCACGATGTCCTCTTCGTTGCGGATGTGGATCGTCTCGCGTCGCCTGCCGACCGGTCGGCGGCGGGCGGAGGCCTCGAGCCGCGCCGGTAACAAGCCAGCGCACGCTATCACATGGGTTTGCGGAGGGTCAACGAGGGGAGCCGGCTCCGTCGCCCGGGCCGCCCGGCATCCCGGGTGAATACTTGCAACACACACCGATTGCCAGACACACACGATGGTCGAAGGGTGATGGGCTGGGCCTGAGATCGGCCCTCTCCGGGGC
>PIVZ01001536.1 GCA_003354045.1 bacterium | reverse complement strand
TCCGAGGATGGTTACGTCCATGAGAAGTGGGGAATCCTGACGGACGGGTATGGGCAGAGGCTGAGTTTCTCAGGTTCGATGAACGAGTCGGCAGCCGCCCTCGAGCGAAACGCCGAGAACATCACGACGTGTATCGGGTGGAGTGGCGAAGCCGATGCCGAGGCCATCCGCGAGATGAACCGCGACTTCGAGGCGATGTGGGAGGACAGACATCCGCATTTCGTCGTGCGACCAATCCCCGACGCGATCCGCGACAAGCTATTGACGATCAGCGAGCGCGTAGTCGTACCCAAGGAACTCGACGGGGAAGCCGCCTATGACGTGCCGGTCATCACGCCATCGCCGATCGAGTGGCTCCGATTCGCAATCATCAAGCACGCTCCGAAGATGGTTGGCGGCGAGACAGTGGGCATCTACACCGCACCCATCACACCCTGGCCGCACCAGGAGATCGTCGCACGTCGACTGATTGACACGTACCCCTATGGGTATCTCCTGTGTGACGAGGTCGGTTTAGGCAAGACTATCGAGACCGGGCTCGCGTTCCGCGCGCTGTGGCTCTCGGGCCGAGCCCGACGGA
>PIVZ01001535.1 GCA_003354045.1 bacterium | reverse complement strand
CTCATCGATCGTCAACCCGTGAGCCGATGAGCTGTCGCTGAGCGAGAGGGTGTGCTCGTCCCGTGGCGAGTGTACTTTCGCCGTCGCCGCCGGTGGGCTCAGGTTCTTAGTCGCCGCACCGTCGTCGCAGCTGGCCTCGCTGATCTCTCCCGAGCTACTCGCGTTCTCCGAGTTGGACCGACTCGGCATCGGCGTCGGTGTGCGCGTCTTCACCTGCGGTTTCTTCTGACCGGACGAGTGCGACGGGCTTTCAAAGATACCCAGCATTCGGGGCATCACTTTTGCCGTGCCGCCCGCACTGTCGGTCACCGCGGATCCGTCAGCTTTCGGCTGCTTCGGGATATCATGCCCCGGCGGTCGCTTCTTCGCACGGGGTTCGGGGCTCTTTGGCTCCTCTTTTATCTTCCTCTTCTCCGCTGCTTTCGATTGCATTGGAGACGACAACTCGGACGTCTTCTGCGCCTCACGGGTCGTCGGGGGCTGATAGCCCTCTTTACTATGGGTCGTTCCCGTCGCTCGGCTTCCAGACTGAGCAGGCGCCTTCATGCCGGAACTGCTCGATGTGCGTCGGGTCTGGCTG
>PIVZ01000708.1 GCA_003354045.1 bacterium | reverse complement strand
GGCGAAGAAGAAGGCCGGGAAGGCCGCTTTTGGGCGGAAAAAGACGACCAAGAAGGCGGCGGGGAAGCGGGGGAAGGCTGGCGGCGCCAGCCGGACAGTTCGGACCCCCCCTACGCGTGTTAGGAAATCGACCGCGTGGCCGGCGTGGGCGACGCTATTCCTCAAGGCCCTGAAGGAGACGCGCAACCCCAGTAAGGCGGCCCTGAAGATCGGGAAGGCTCGGTCCACCGCATACGCCCTCCGCGCGAAGAGCAAGAAGTTCCGGGAGGCGTGGGAGGCCGCCACCTTCGTCTGGATCGACGATCTGGAGGAGTGCATGTTGAGCCGGGCGATCGACGGGGATTCGGACCCGATCATTGTGCAGGAGTACGTCCAGGTCCAAGAGGGCGAGGGGGACAAGGCGCGCATGGTCAGCCGCCGGCAGACCCGCGTGGTCCCCCGTGTTCGATACGACGGGCGCCTGCAATGGAACCTGGCGCAGAAGCTGATGCCGGACAAGTACGGCCAGAAGTCCGAGTCCACCGGCATGGACCCGCACGAGCGCGCCGAGTTGATCGCGGGACTGGTGCAGGCCATGCTCGGATCCGTACCAACCGAGCCGAATGGTTAGGATCAGCGCGAAGGCCCGCAACGCGATCGAGCGCACGCTAAAGCGGTGGAACGCGCTCGACTACCACGCCGAGCAGGCGCGACTGTGGACATCCCCCGCCCGCTTCAAGGTCGTCGCCGCTGGCAGACGGAGCGGGAAAACTGAGCTCGCCAAGCGCAACGCGGTGATCGGCGCAGTGGGCAACACGCGGATGTTCTACGACTATCCGCACTGGACGGTGATGGGGGCGCCGACCCGCCCGCAGGCGAAGAACCTCTATTGGCAGGAGATCCTGAACCTGATCCCGTCGCAGCTGATCGACGACGTGAACAAGACGGATCTGACCATCACGCTGTGGAACGGCGCGCAGATATCGGTGGTGGGGCTGGAGGCCGCGCTGCGCCACGAGGGCCGCCCGATTGACCGCCTCTTCATTGACGAGTTCGCATCGGTGAAGGCGGAAATCTGGAAGACAAACCTGCGGCCGGCGCTGTCCACCAAGGGGCGCCTCGGCACGGCCTGGCTGTACGGCGTCCCTCGCGGCGGCAGGGGAGGGCACTTCCACCAGGTGTACGTGGATGCCCGCAAGCCGGACATGCCCGACTGGGATACCTTCCACTGGATCAGCTCGGACATCATCGACCCCGAGGAGGTCGAGGCCGCCAAGCGCGACAACGACCCGAAGACCTACGCGCAGGAGTATGAAGCGACATTCACCAGCTTCGCGGGCCGCGCATATTACTGCTTCGACGCGACGGTGCACGCGATCGAGGAGCTGGCGTACATCCCATACCTGCCGCTGATCCTCTCCTTCGACTTCAACAAGAGCCCCGGCGTCTGCTCCATCATGCAGGAGCAGGTGTACAAGGGGGGGCGCCCCGACATCGCGCCCGCCATCACCGCCGTGATCGATGAGGTGTGGATCCCGGTGGACTCGAACACCCGGCGCGTCTGCGAGGCCATCGCCCGCAAGTATCCGCAGCACGACAACGAGGTGCGCCTGTACGGCGACCCGGCGGGCGGCGTCGCGGGCACGTCGAGCTACGACGGCAGCGACTGGGAGACGATCATCCCGACCATGCGGCGCCAGTTCGGGGACCGGGTGAAGGACTACGTGCCGCGCGCCCAGCCGAAGCAGCGCCCCCGGGTCAACGCGACCAACCTCCGCCTGCTGGACACGTCCGGGCAGGTCCACATGCTCGTGGACCCCGTGAAGGCGCCCCACACGGCGGACGACCTGGATTCCGTGATCTGCCTGGAGGGCACCAACGGGGAGATCGACAAGGACCACGATTCCAACCTGACGCACCTGTCGGACGCGATCGGCTACTACATGCTGGAGACGCACCCGGGCGAGGGTGCGGCGCAGGGCTGGCGCCAGGACGCGTTGCAGTAGGGCGCTGGGGGGTTGTGTCGGGCGCTGGGGTCTGGCAGGGTGCCGGGCATCCGATTGACCCCCGGCGAAGGAGAAGCCGATGAATAGGCTGCTAGACAGACTGATGGTTGCCGTTCCCGTGGACCTGGTTCTGACGGCGTCATTCCTTGTGTTCTGGGTCTGCGCCGTGACGTTCGGCCAGGACACCCGCGTCGAGCGCGCCGAAACCCGCCTGATCGAAGCCCAGGCCATGGAGGACGCCGACGCCTGGGCGTTCCACTGCTGGCAGCTGGCGCGGCAGCTCGATCGCGATCTGGACGAATGTACGCCATCCGTGCAGTCCGCGATCGTGGAATGGCTGGTGGACCAGATGGGGGACGACGGCGGAGACCCCGGCACGTCCTGGCTGGGCGTGAACGCCGACGAGGTGC
>PIVZ01000132.1 GCA_003354045.1 bacterium | reverse complement strand
AGTTAGCCCGAGTCAACGGGTTTTTGGTGCATCGCCCGCCGTATCTCACTCTCGATGGTGCGTGCGGTTACGCCGTCAGCCGCGGGGGTGTGTACCTTTCGCAACTCGCGGAAGAAGGCGGCGATGAACTTCCCCCCGGCGCCCGACATGCTCAAGCCGTCGGTTCCTTGGGCCTTGCGTGACCGAGAGCCCGTGGGTGCGGTACCCATCAGTTTCATGAACAGTCTGCACAGGAATTGCACGGCAAATTTCGCCGCGGGTTTGCCCGGGGACCCTGGCGAAAGCTTTTCTTCGCGGCTGGCCGGCAGTCTTATCCGCGCACGGGTTGCAGCTCGCTCCAGCTTCTGGGCGACTGAGATGGCGTCCTTCACAATATCAACCGTAAAACCTGATACTCCAGCCTCGTGATGCCACGCGGCCGCCAGTTCATTATCCAGTATCGCGTGCTCCAGTTCCTCGAAAATATGGACGATCCCGGCAGCGTGAACTTCGGCCTTTCGCAGAAGATCATCGGCATCTACCCCACGTCTCCGGCTCTGCCACTCGCCTCGGATGAGCTTCCAAGCGAGCAGCTGAAGTAGGACAGAAACGTCGGCGCTCTCGCCGTCTTCGACAAGTCGCCACTCGGACAGGTACTGAGCGTCTAGGGCGAGCGGCTCGACAATGTGAGCAATAGCGTCGACCGAAAAGACTTCTCTTTCTGGAACGACGACTGGAATGTCTCCCTTGGTAGACATGACGACCCTACCTCACGACGCTATCGATCGCACCGTCGTTGTCACAACCCGCCGCGCCGCACGCCACTGTGGTGGTTTTGTCGTGGTCCAATCTCGCGGCTCGATCATCGCCATGCAAAAAAAACTTCGCCGCTGCGGCACACTGAGACAACACGAAACGTAGTGAGCGAATGGTACTGCATAGCCGAGTCTCCTACCAACTGACACGTGGAAATTGCCGTGCGAGAATGTGCGTGTAGCAGGCTCGCTGCACGCGATCCCGCGACCACAGGCTAATGGCAGAGGCCCAGATGTTCGACATCACACCACCGTAGGCCCTCGTCCCATAGACGAGCACTCATCTAATCTGGACTGACGAGAATACAGAGGAGACTGGAAGGATGGCAGATCTAAGCAAGGCACGGCAGGCGAGCAAGCAGCAAGCGGCAATGCGTAAGGCTGCGGGTCTCAAGACAACCCGAACGCCGCTGGAGAGGCTGGCCGAAGATCCTACGAGCAAGGCGAAGGCAATCGTGGCGAAGTGTTACGACTGCGTCGGGGGGGACTCCGACCGTTGCTGGCAGTGGAGGGTCGGCAATTGCGACATACACAACTGCGGGCTGCATTGGGTCCGTCCGCATCGGCGGCTCGAAGGAAGGCCGATGCCGCGGTCACTCATCGATGCCGGCTGGGGAGAGCCGGAGCCGGACCAACCCCCAGTGCCGCGCCGAGCTACTGGTCCACGCCACACTGCCTTGGCTGCCGCGATGAGCGGCGATCGAGAGACCGATCGAGACGGAGCCATGCAGACACTCCCGGGCCTTTGAAGACGTCGACCGGTGCTATGGCGTGTCATCTGCTCACGCTCGCAGGATCGTCACGGGGCGGAAGTGGAAGCCGGAAAGGAAAACAGAAGGTACTTTAGGGCCTCACCGAGTGCGGGTGACGGCAAGCTCGCTTTTCGCCCAGCCCCAGCCATCTGAAACAATGCAACACCCAACGCAACACCCAACGCAACACCTACGCTAGAGCCGGTTCGTAATCACGGCCTCTCTCGGTGGGGGGTGGAGACAGCACCGTCGCTATGCGACGCTAGGGGCATGGAGGTGGTTGTCCAGCTCTTCGCCGACCGCTGGCCGTGGATACTCGCTGTACTCGTCGCAGGTGTCGCGATCGCTGCGCAGACCGCGATCCAGGAGGGCGTTCGCCGCCTCTTCCGGCGTCTGGTGCCGGAGGATGCGGGCCACTCGGAGCCGGCATCTAGCCCTTCCTGCGATGGCTCCGTCGGGTCGATCCAGGCCGCCAACGGGACCTCGGTCAACGTCGGCCCCGGACAGCAGACCAGCGCGAGCGGGACCGGTGCGATCGCGACCACGGGCGACGTCACGATCATCCACGAGGCACCAACCCCTCAGATTGAGCGCGTTGAACGAGCACCAGCCCCAGGCGTCCTCTCCATGTACGGAACCCCGGAGAAAGCGCACCTCGAGCGTGATCGCGACGACGCTCAGGCGCGTCGAAGGATCGTCGGCCACATCACCGCTGCGCGACATTCGCTGGCACAGCTATATGTCACTCGGTTGGAGGCATGGATTCACTCAGACGTGCACGAACGTAACTGGCAGTTGGACGGCTGTCCCACGGACTCCTTGGACCTCGAAGAGGCGCGCCGTTGGACGGTCGTCACCAATGAGAAACTCGTTGAAATAGAGCGAGCGATCTTCGCCCTACACTCGGCTGTCGCGGAGGCGCGTATCGTGTTTCCTTCATCAGATGAGACCGACCGTCTTCTCACTGACGTTCTCGAACTCAAGGCACTCGGAGTGACATCGATGATGCCCCTGGTGGAAACTCGCGAGGGTGTCCGTAAGCACGCCGCGTCCCAGACGGAGAAACTTCGAAAGACCGTCAAAGAAAAGATTGAGATGCCGATCCGCAAATTGGCAGACCATTTGGCTACGCAGGCACGTCTACTCGACGGCGAAGACACGTAGCGGCGGAGGTGAGGGCCAGCCCGCCAGTGGATCCTTCCAGGGAGCAAGTCGTATCGAGCTGGGGCGAGGGTGTGCCTTGGCCGGTGTCCTTTTCCACGGAAACTCCGAGTTGGCTTCGGTGCCGGGTACGTATCGACTCGTGTCGGACATGCCGGCGTGAGAGTACTAGGTCATGCTTGAGTGGGTTCTTGTAATCGCCACGCTTCTTGGGGGCGCTGCGGCACTGATCTTCTTCTCGGACCGGCAAAGGCTGAGTTCTTCGGCAACGGTAGGGGACGATCCGGGACCCATCATCCCCGTCGCATCACCCTCCCCCATCTACGGCAACCCTCCAATGCCCTCGCAGCAGTTCGTCGGCCGCGAGGATGAGTTGCGGAACCTCGAGAACTACCTGCTTGTCGATGACTCGAACGTTCGCATCACCGCATCGGTCGAAGGTCTCGCGGGAATCGGAAAGACCGAGCTGGCCGCCCAGCTCGTCCACCGGCTGTCGGCCACTGGAAGATTCCGCGGCGGGATCTACTGGTTCGACGCGGAGAACCCCGACCTCACGCCGACGTGGGGTGGCAGAATCGCCGATGACCTATGCCTCCCTGAAGGGCCGCTGGCGGAGCGGGCCAATGTAGCTCGCGCCACGCTCGCCGAGCCGGCCGAGCCGGTCCTACTTGTCCTCGACAACGTCACGGGATGGGCGAACGACGAGCGCCCCGGGCCTCTCGCTGAGGGGCCGCACGTCCGCCTCTTGGTGACCACACGTCAACGTGATCTCGGTGGCGCTGCGTTCGAGCACTTCGACACCGATCTGCTCGACGAGGACGACGCGCGCGAACTTTTGGTGGCCATCTCTGGACGGCAGTTCGACGACCAGACCGAACTCGATGACCTGCTGAACCACCTCGCCGGGCATGCGCTCTCACTGGAGATCGCCGGCGCTACGCTTCGCGAGTTCCCGGATATGACCCCGCAGGACCTCCTGCAGACCGTCCATGAGGATGCGAACTGGGGATCGGACGTGGTCGATCGAGTTGGCTATCAAGCCACGGTCGGCGCCGCGTTCCGGAGCCTCTGGGACCGACTCGATGAGGACACTCGGGACGCATGGCGCCTCGCTGCGTGCTTTGAGCCGCAAAGCGTCGGCATCGAGCTCTCCGACTGCGCAGGACTTGATCGCGCGCGGCGCAGCAAGCTCAGCCGCTTCCATCTAATTCGGACAGCCGAAGATAGTCGATGGACAATGCACAGAGCCACTCGCGCCTTCGTCAAGAGCGTCAGCACGGTGGAAGAGAATCTCGCGGCGCAGCGGGCGTTCTCCGTCGGCTGCATAGAGCGGTCGCGCAAAATGGATCTGGCAACGGGCTTCAGAATATACTCGCCGGACCGATCTCATTTCGATCAGGCACTCCGGCTGGCTCCCGAGGTACTGTCAGCGACGGATGAGCGAATTCTCCAACTGATAAACAATTCTGGGCTCGCGCTGCAATCGCTGGGTGAGTTCTCACTGTCGCGAGACCTCTGCATGCGCGCGGTGGAAAGGGCTTCACTCAACCTGGGCGAGGATCATCCGAACGTGGCGACATGCCACTCGAACCTGGCTTTGGCGCTCCTGGAACTCGGGGATCTCAAGGGCGCGAAGAAGCTGCTCGAGCAGGCGCTGGAGTCGGACCTGCGCAACTTCGACGAGGATGATCCAGGCGTGGCGGTCCGCCGCTCGAACCTGGCTTCGGTGCTCCGGGATCTCGGGGATTTCGAGGGCGCGAAGAAGCTGCTCGAGCAGGCGCTGGAGTCAGACCTGCGCGACTTCGACGAGGATCATCCAAACGTGGCGACAAGCCGCTCGAACCTGGCTATGGTGCTCCAGGACCTCGGGGATCTCGAGGGCGCGAAGAAGCAGGCACGACTGGCGCTGGAGATCTGCACTGGCTTGCCAGAAGGCACCCATATACGGACGCGCGTCACGGAGGCGATGCAAGGCTTGCTTGACGAGCTCCGCTAGGATGTCGCAGACGGTACGCGCAACGGACTCCAGCGCACGCTGAGGAATGGCGACGATCACACGGAAGAAGGCCGACAAGAAGACGGCGTGCGCGCCCGCGCTGCTCTCGATGCGTGGCTACGCTAAGTATCGCGACTGCGCAGCCTCGACGGTCTCGCGCGCCATTACAGCCGGCCGGATCACCGTGCGCACCGACGGCCTCATCAATCCGACGAAGGCCGACCGGGAATGGGCGGCCAACACCGACCTGAGCACACCGCGCAACAGCGTGACGGGAACGCCGAAGCTGGCCGGCCAGGGCAAGCACTCGAAGGCGAGCGCGCGCAAGGCTGAGGAGAGGGCGGGGAAGCCCGAGGGCGAGACCTACGCGACCAACCGCCTGGAGCGCGAGCGCTACCGGGCCCAGCTCGCTCGGCTTGAGTACGAGAAGACCACGGGCGCTTTGATCTCTCAAGACGATGTGCGCGTCGCTTGTTTCAACGCCGGCCGCACGGTCCGAGATATGATGCTGGCGCTGCCGGATCGCCTAGCCCCGATTCTCGCGGCGCAGAGTAGTGCCCGGGAATGCCATGCGATCCTGACGAAGGAACTCACTCGGGCGCTCGAGACCTTGGCCTCAATGCCGGGGCTTGAGAAAGGGGGCGCCGACTCATGACGACCACTGCCCCCGCTTGCGTCATCGACGGCCTAGAGCTTGGCCTCCGGCCTGATCCCGCCGTCTCGGTCTCCGAACGGGCTGACGCGAGCGTCGTCCTACCGACCGCACCGCCGGCTTGAACGACGGCAACGGGCATTCGGAGCACCAGCACGTCGCTTGGGTACGCGGGGCTATCCTCGTCCTGAAGGCGGGCAGTGTTTCGACAGAAGGCCGTGAGGTCCGGATCGCCAGCCATCCCCCGGCGCAACAGTGCGTCCATAGCCTCGCTGCGGGTGGCCTTCTCGATGGCGACAGGCGTGAAACACGTCATATTTCAATTCTGGTCTGCAGAATCGTCAGTGGAGACGGGCAAACTCGTCAGGCAGGTACCTGGAGTCGTACCGCCGGCTACGTGCATGGATGGTGGTAGAAGACTTCCGCGTATGTGAACTCCATCACACTCCACGGCGCGAGCCTTCCCTCAGCGCGGCGATACGTCAATGATCTCTGTGCGGATGAGGTTTTCGGGAGGCACAAGGGCGTCGTTCACCCAGCGATTCTAGACAAGTTACTTCGGACTTGGCATACGGTTGACAATGCGGCATCTCTCTACAGTTCTCATTCGCTCAATGTCAGTCGCTACGGGCGCGAGGCTGCTGTACGATTCAAGCAATCATAGGACCGATCAACTGCGCACCATCATCACGTCGTTCGTAAAGCGACCCAACAGGGAAACCTCCTCCGGTATCGCCGCATGACACACGCCGCCATCAAGCAGATCCTGAACCGAGTCGATCGTGCAAAGGACGATTCTGACTTCACGTGGTTTTTCTCGTTGCTGCTCGCAGCAGAGGCCCTTGCCAAGACAATGGTGCTAGGGCTCGTAGCATCAATCGCTGATGACAAAGATCGGAATCGATATCGCCTGGAGCACCGCCTCGTCCGCGCGGATGGTTTGGGAGATTGGGGCCGAGTCATCGAAGACGCGGTGACTGGCCCTGCATCCCAATTTCTCCTTGCGGAGGCACGAGAAGAACAGACGGAACTGACCCGCGGCTGCAAAGAGGGGGCCTGGCAATACGACGCAACGATCGCCTTAAAGGCAGCGCTACAACTGCTAGCCATCGAAGCGGAAGATGTTCCCGCAAAATCTGACCTGAAACGATGGTTTCGCCTGTTCGCGACCCTCCGGAACAAGACGAGGGCTCATGGCGCTACACAGCCAGAGGAAGCGGCTCGTGCGGCCAAGCATATCGAAAAGAGTATCGGTTTGGTCTACCACAACTTTCGACTCTTTCGCCGCCCTTGGGCACATCTGTATCGAAACATGAGCGGGAAGTTCCGCGTCTCGCCCATATCCGAAGACAGTGCCGATTTCGCCTTTCTCAGCACGACTCGAGACCAGCAGTTTAAAAACGGGGTCTACCTGTTCATAGGTTCTCCCCGTCGAGTTGAACTCATGCATACCGACTCGGAACTCCAGGACTTCTTCTTCGCCAACGGCGGGTGGAAATCGAACGGATTCGAGATGCTGTCCTACTATTCAGACGACAAGATGGATGGCGACGGAACTTCGTTCTTCACACCGCCGGGGGTCCTACCTCCCAGCGAAACAGAGGGGTTTGGCGAACTTGTTTCTCGGGGCAACTGTTTCACCAACGTGCCAGACGTCGTGAAGGACTATGTAGGCAGACCCAAGCTCGAGTCAGAACTGTTCGAGCTCTTGATGGACGACAAGCGACCTATCGTGACGCTGCTTGGCCGTGGCGGAATCGGGAAGACGTCCGTCGCGTTACAGGTAATCCCTCGACTGTTCGAGGAACCGCGATACGAAGGAATTGTTTGGCTCAGTGCGCGCGACGTGGACTTGCAACTCACCGGCCCGAAACCCGTCCGGCCGTTGGTGCTCTCTCCGAGCGACATGAGCACATTCTACGCAGGTCTAGTACTGTCGGAAGATGAGGCCAGCGCGAAATCTTTCAAGGCGCAGGAGTTCTTCGAGCAACAGCTCCAAGAAAGCGATCTTGGCCCATGCCTGTTCGTCTTTGATAACTTCGAAACGACTCGCAACCCGATCGAGATGTTCAACTGGATTGATTCCTTCATCCGACTTCCGAACAAAGCATTGATCACAACGCGACTCCGTGAGTTCAAGGGTGACTACCCGGTCGAAGTTTCAGGCATGGAGGAGAGCGAAGCTCACGAGCTCGTAGAGCAGACAGCCACTTCACTCAAGGTGAGGCACCTCCTTGATGACACATACGTCCGTACCCTCATCGATCGATCGGAAGGACACCCCTATGTGATCAAGGTATTGTTGGGTGAGGTCGCGAAGGAAGGCCGCGCCGCGAACATTCCCCGGCTTGTCGCTGGCACTCAGGACATCCTGACTGCGCTCTTTGAGCGGACCTATGTCGCCCTCTCCCCATGCGCGCAGCGTGCATTCCTAACGCTCGCCGCGTGGAACTCTGATGTACCTCGGCTGGCATTGGAGGCCGTTCTTTTCCGATCAACCGAAGAGAGCCACGAGGTCGAGAAGGGAATCGAATCGCTATTGCAGTACTCGATGGTCGAGCTTCATGTGTCGCCATCAGATAAGCAGGAGTTCATCAGTCTACCGCTGGTCGCATCAGTGTTTGGCAAGAAGAAGCTGAAGATAAGTCCTTCCAAATCTGCGATTCAGGCCGACGTAGAACTTCTCCAGATGCTCGGCCCGACTACGCACGGCGACGTGCACCTCGGACTGGCAAGAAAGCTCGAGATCTTTCTGTCGGGGATCTCTAGACGAATCGAAGAGGGAGCCACCTACGATTCCTTCGCTCCAATCCTTGAGGCCATCTGCATGAACTACAATCCGGGTTGGCTGCTGCTGGCCCGTTGGCACATGGAAGAGGCGACTTCGGAGGCACACGAGCTTGCCAAAGACGAGCTACGGAGATTCCTGGAGAATAGCACGTCGGATGCCGATACCGCCGAAGCTTGGAGAATGCTCGGTCACGCCTGCTACCGCACAGGCGACAATCTGGGAGAGGTTCATGCCTTTGTAGAACGTGCGCAGATCGGCGAAGTACCCTTCTATGACATTGCTAGCACCGCAAACAGACTCAACTCGTTCTTACGGGATCATGGCCTCGAAATTGACAAGGGACAGAAATTGGATCTCGCGACTCGGCTCCTCTCGGTTATGGACCAGCGCAGAAACGAAGCCGCGGGAGGTGACTTCTCTCGGATGGCGTGGCTGGCGATTCATTCTGATCGAGAATCGGTGGCCAGACAGTATGTTGAGACGGGTCTCGCGATAGATTTGGAGAACCACCATCTGCGTAAGTTGGCGCAGCGTTTGGGAATCACCTGCTGAGACGGAAGCTGAAGAGAATTCCGCGGTAGGGTCGAGGACTGGCGCGGTGCCCCTGTAGGTCGGCGAGCAGATTCCCGCCGTGAACGGGCAAAAAGTGTACGAGTACTCGACACAGTGGCCGAGGACCCGCGGAGTAGTTTCTCAACGTCAACGGTCAGAAGCTGTACTGTACGACCAGGCAATGCCGGTCGAAGGGACAAGGAGAACGCGATCGTTCGTGCCTTGGGGCCGGACGAGGCAATCGGCCAGCACGACGTTTTCTATTTCGCACCGGAATAGGAACTGCCTCCGCCTTCTCGCGATCCATTGTCCACCGCGTTACACTGCTTCCATGTCAGCACCATCGACGCAGCCCGACCTCTCCCGCCTACTCCACGCCGTCGACCAAGCCCGGCGGCCGCTCCTACCTCCAAGCGACGGCACCGGCCGCGGGTTGCCGACCGTGGAGGAGGCCGAGCGCCTCGTGGCAGCCCTGCGCGACCTCGATGACCTCGTGGCCACGGTGTATCCGGGCAGGAAAGACGCGGCCGACTAGCTCATCCCCATGCTCAAACGTCGCGTTCTTGCGACCGTTGCGGTGCTTCTCGCCAATCCCGAGCACCTAACCCGGCAGACAGGTAGGAGAGTAGGCGCCCGCTGCCGTTGAGTAGTCCGACGGGCCTTCAGCCACCGGCCAGCCCGGAAGACCCGGCCAAACAGATTCTAAACGTGAACGGGCAATATGTGCGCGAGTACTCAACACAAGGGCCGAGGGACCGGAACAGGCGTCAGGATTGCTCGTTGTAACCGACTAGGCCATCCGTCACGTGACGGTAGCCACCGACGGTAGGCTGTGGCTGCTCATCGAACTCGGACGTAAGCCGTTGGCGCGGCTGATGTTTCACTCGCGCGAGTTTTGGTACACCACGGCGTCCGATGTCATTTTGGGCAACCCTCGTGCAACGTCTTCCCGTTGGGCGCTGTACCGCCTGTATCAATGTTGGCTGAGCTGATGTTCGACACGTATCGGCAATCGCTGAAATGATAGAGCTTCGATTTCTTGCTCCAGGCGTAGGATGCTGGCGCGGCAGAACCGCCATTCTCGTGATTCGTGTAGCTGTGAACCTGGTCCCCGCTGAACGTGACGCTAAACGAGGCGGCTCCAGGCTCGACTTCCACCACGATGTTTCCGC
>PIVZ01000707.1 GCA_003354045.1 bacterium | reverse complement strand
CTGAGGCGCTCATCCATGCGTTTACACTCTTTCCACGGCATCCGGGGTCCTCCCCAAATGCATCAATGTGTAAACCATGTCTCCGGTATATTCTGTAAGCCATGTCTCGGGTAGGACACAACGGCAAGCGGGCACGCCGAGCGGCGTCACCTTCGCGAAACTGTCCGCCGAGATATCTCAGGCTGGACAGACGAGGTCGAACTGCTTTCCGACGCCGACCTTGAGTATGAGCAGCGCATCTGTGGTCGTGATCTTTCCCGAGTTATTGACGTCGCAACGCTGCGGCGGGCACGTTCCGCCGCCTACGGCCGTCTTCAGACCAACGAGCGCATCGGTTGTCTTGACCTGGCCGTCGCCGGTGGCGTCGCCACATACCACCGCCGGGATCGTGGTCGTGGTCGTGCTCGTAGTGGTCGAGGCGACGGGTACGCGCCCTGCACGTACCGGCCACACCGGGCCGATGGCGAAGTAGACCTTGCCCCAATCGTTTACGGGACCTTCAAGCATCCTGACGACCCAGGCCTTGTCGGTCTCCTCCAAGAACGTCGTCGATGAGTAATAGTACGTACTTCCGGACGCGACGTTGACGAACGGATGCCCGGCCGGCAGCGCGACATCGCGACGCCCGAAGTCGGTGAGGCTGTGCAGCTCCTTTTTGTTGGACAGCCGCCAGTCGTCGTAGGGAGGGTTCGCGGTGCTGTAGCCGGTGCAGGCGTAATTGCCGGGATTGACGTTGAAATCGGCGATCGCGTCCAGCGATGGTGCCCACTTGCCGGTGATGCAGCCCGCATCGCCCAGCCACATGAGTCCCGTGAGCTCGTCGGTCACCGTCCCGTCACCGTGGTCCGTAAATCTCGGCACCGGCCAGGCAACGCCGGCCTCCGTCGCACCGTCGTCGCCGGCAACCCAGCTCGCCGTCTGGCCCGTCTTCCATACGTTGGCGGGATAGGTCGGATCGACGACCCCTTGCGGTCCGGCGCGCACGGGCCACACTCCGTAGCTGCCGCTCATCGATTTGCCACTGACGTTGCCGGTGCGCATGTGGACGGCCCATCGATTGCGCAGTGTGCCGGTTACGGTCGTCGATGCCCAGTAATACTCCGCTTCCACGCTCAGCATCCCCTGACCGGTAAGCCAGGCCGCCGTATCGGTTACCTCCACATGGACAAGGCTCTCGAGTTCGTTCACGTTCGCCAGCCGCCAGTCGGAGTAGGGAGGATCGCTCTCGTCATAGTCGATGCAGTCGTAATTCAACGGGACGGCATTGAAATCGGTGACGGTCGCGAGAGCGCTCTCCCAGTCCTGCGCCTCGAAGCACGAGGCGTCGCCGAGCCACATGAGTCCCGTGAGACGGTCGGTGACCGTCCCGTCGCCGTTGTCGGTGAAACGGGGAACGGGCCATTCGATGCCGGCCTCGACCCAGCCGTCGTCCACCGCGTAATGGCTCGTCGTCTGCCCCGTTCTCGGCAGCTCGACCGTACCGGCTACGGTAACGATTGGTAAGAATATCGTCAGGGCCGCAACAACCAGGCCTGCTCGTCTTCGGTCGCGCATCATCCGCACCGCCTTCGCGCGAAGCCGGTGCCGCCGGATCGTCCGGAGGGTGCACCGGGCATGGGGTCGACAATGGAGAGAGGAAGCGCTTCTCGCCCCGCACCGGGGACGCCCGTCTCCGAACATCGTCGTCCTTGTTTGTCTCGTACGCGCGCGACGGGCGTTCGCGTGGGTAGGGTCGCGTAGAGTCCGCTCGATTCGGGCGCATCGTATCCCCTCTGCCAGGCGCGCGCCACATCCCGGGCGTGTCGCCTCCGAATCTCGCTCGGAAGTCCTCTATGGACCAGCCCGATGTCGCCGCAACAACCGAGAGGATCTCGGCTGCAAGAGTTCGTCTGCATCGCGATACTTGCGAGTGGCCGCTTGTATGTCCTACTCTCTGATACGCGCAAGAATGAACCCAAGCAGCGTCGGCAGGTGACGCGGCCGGCGACGTTGGATTACTCCGCCCGCTTCCCCGATCATCGACGGGCGTCGTCGGACGCAAGAACCGCAAGCCATTGTTGATGCCTCTTACACAACGCACCGAGCGCCCTCCGATCGCGCTCATCTACCTGTTCTTCCTCCTGTCCGGTCTCTCCGCGCTTATCTATCAGGTCGCGTGGGTTCGATTGCTGAGCGTGAGCTTCGGCACGACCATCTATGCGATCAGCACTGTCCTGACCATCTTCATGGCGGGGCTCGCGCTGGGCAGCTACCTTTTCGGCCGTTGGGCCGACCGATTGCCACGCCCGTTGCTGGGCTACGGGATCCTCGAGCTCGCACTGGCAATCTATGTAAAGGCGCTTGTCTTCTGCATGCCCTGGGTGGGGGAGATCACCGCGAGCCTTCTGACGGGCCGAGAGTTC